>NZ_JBEOVG010000019.1:97173-112206 GCF_040295345.1 Actinosynnema sp. NPDC002837 | reverse complement strand
AAACGCTCGGCTGGGACACCCCAGCCGAGCGTTTGGCTAAGCTCCTGACCTAAGCCAGTTGATCAGTTGTGTTGCGACGACCCCTGGAATCCGCCCACCGCTGCCGGGGGCCTTCCCGCGTCCGGTCCCGTCTCGGCGCGACGCGCGTGATCCGGGTCGGCCCCCGTCACCCGCCCTGAGGTGTGGCAGCAAGCTCGCTCACCGTGTCCACCCGATCGCGGCTCGTAATCGGCGGCGATTCCTCCTACCTTGGATCTGGTGGAACCGACGATTTCGCACAGCATCGACGTGGCCGCGGCCCCCGGCGTGGTGTGGGCGCTGGTGAGCGATCTGCCCCGGATGGGGCGGTTCAGCCCGGAGAACCTCGGCGGCCGGTGGCTGCGCGGGGCCACCGGACCCGCGGTCGGCGTCGAGTTCCGCGGCTTCAACCGCAACGGCGCCAAGCTGTGGTGGACCACCGCCCGGATCGTGGCCTGCGAGCCCGAACGGCTGCTGACCTTCGACGTGCGGTCGCCGTTGACGGTCCGGGTGGCGCGGTGGTCGTACGTGATCACGCCGACCCGCGACGGGTGCGTGGTGACGGAGAACTGGTACCGGGTGGGCAACTGGTTCGTCCGCCGGTTCCTGGGCCCCCGCGTCACCGGGCGCGAGGACCGGCCCGGCTACAACGTCGACTCGATCAAGCACACCCTGGCGGCGGTCAAGGCGCACGCCGAGTCGCTCGGGGACGTGCGCCGGGCGCGGCGGACCTCCACGTCGAACGCGCCGTGATCGCACGGGCCTGCTTGACCACCGCCTCATCCGGGTAACCACCCGCCATGCTGGGACGACTGGTCGTCGGCGCCGCGCTGGGCGCCGGTCTGGGCGCGGCCTGGTGGGGCCTGCGCGAACTCATCGCCTCCGGGGCCGTCTGCTCGACCGAGGACTGGGACTGCCTGGCCATGGGCCTGTTCGCCATGCCGGTCAGCCTGGTCGTCGGCGTGCTCGTGGCCTGGGCCGTCCTCAAGGCCGCCCACCAGGACCGCCCGCTCGGCTACGCCGCCGTCGGGGTGACGTTCACCGCCGTCCTCACCCTGCTCACCGTCTGGGTCTCGATCCCCGCCGGGTCCGTCGCCGCCGGCGTGCTCGGCTTCGTCCTGGCCGCCCCGGTGACAGCGCGGCACCCGGTCGGCCACACTGCTGCCCGTGACTGACACGCCGCACCCCTCGCGCCCGACCGCGGGCGGCTTCGCGTTCAAGGTGCTCCTGCGCGTCGTGGTGTCGGCCGTCACCGGTTCCGCGCTGCTCGTCGCGTGGATCTGGGCCTACCGCAGCGGCGTCCTCGACCGGGTGGTGAACGAGACGACCCTGGGCGAGTTCATCCTGCTGGTCGTGATCGGCCTGCCGATCGCGCTGGTGTTCAGCGCGCTGCTCGCCGGACCGGTCCTGTGGCTGCTGAAGATCCGCCCGGTGTGGCCGATCATCCTGATCGGCCCGGTCATCCTGGGCCTCGCGCACTACTTCGGCGCGCCGGACCGGCTCTCGTCCGTGGGCGACCGGTGGACGGTCCTCGTCCTGCTCGCCGGGGCCAGCTACGGCCTCGCGGGCCTGCTCACCGCCCCCGCGATCCTGCGCCGCCGCAAGAAGTAGCCACCCCGCCGAACCGGGTCACCCCCTGGTGGACCGAGTCGCTCCTGGTGGACCGGGTCACTCCGGCAGCGGCACCGCGTCGAGCACCTCGACCCCGACCGCCTCGAACCGGCACCAGTCCTCCGCCTCCTCCCGGCTGATCGGCCGCGCGCCCTCCGGCCGCCGCCCGCTGGCCACGTCCCACCCGTCCGGCGCGAGCACGTAGAGCCTGCCCCCGCTCACCGCCAACAACCGACCGCGGGGGAACGCCATCGTCGGCTCCGCCCGGAGATACCTCACACCCACCTTGACCTCCCTGGACTGCCCGGCCCTTGACCTCCACCTAACTCCAGCCTGCAGGGTCGGTGGCACGAAAACCGGATGCCGATGGTCGGTCCACCTTCGTACCGTCATGGTGGACCGGAGGGGGACTCGTGTCGGAAGACCGTACTTCCACAGCCGCGACTCTGCGCAGGCTGTGGCCGTACCTCAGGCCCGTTCGCACACCCGTCGTGCTGGCGATGGCCGCCACGCTGCTCGCGATGACGTGCGGACTGGGCATCCCGCTGATCACCCAACAAATCGTGGACGGCCCGATCGCCGACCGCGACCTGGGCGCGTTGCCGCTGCTCGTCGGCGTCATCGTGCTGCTCGGCTGCGCCGAGGCCGCGCTGTTCTACGCCCGCCGCAAGCTGATCGCCGGACCGGCGTCGGACGTCGAGGCGCGGATGCGGGCCGAGCTGTACCACCACCTGCAAGACCTGCAGGTGGCCTTCCACGACCGCTACCAGTCGGGGCAGCTGCTGTCCCGCGCCACCACCGACCTGACCCAGGTCCGGCGCTTCGTCGGCTTCGCCGTGATCTTCCTGGTCGTCAACACCCTGATCGTGGCCGCGGGCCTGGGCGTGCTGTTCTGGCTGTCGCCCGTCCTCGGCCTGATCGTGCTGGCCAGCACGTTGCCGCTGGTCGCGCTGTCCTACCTGTTCGAGACGAAGTTCAAGGTCGTCGCCCGCCGCGCGCAGGACCAGGCGGGCGACCTGACGACCGTGGTCGAGGAGTCGGTCCTGGGCATCCGCGTGCTCAAGGCCTTCGGCCGCGGCCCGCACCTGACCAAGCGGTTCATCCGCCAGGCGCGCGAGCTCCGCGACACCGAGGTCTCGAAGGTGCGGATCTTCGCGGCGCTGTGGGCCGTGCTGATCGTGCTGCCCGAGCTGGGCATCGCCGGTCAGCTGGCGTTCGGCTCGATCGGCATCGCCAACGGCACCGTCACGGTCGGCACGCTCGTCGCCGCCGTCACGGTGAGCGCCTACCTGCGCTGGCCGATCGACTCGATCGGGTGGCTGCTGGCGGAGACGAACTCGACCGCCTCCGCCCTGGAGCGGTACTTCGAGGTGACCGACACCGCGGTCACCGTGACCACGCCCGCCGACCCGAAGCCGCTGGCCGCGCCCGTCCGCGGGCACGTCCGCTTCGAGGGCGTCCGCTACCACCACCCCGGTTCCGACAACGAGGTGCTGCGCGGCGTCGACCTGGACATCCGGCCGGGTGAGACCGTGGCCCTGGTCGGCGCGACCGGGTCCGGCAAGACCACCGTCACCGCGCTCGTGCCCCGGCTGGCCGACGTCACGGAAGGCCGGGTCACGCTCGACGGCGTCGACGTGCGCGACCTCGACCTCGCCGACCTCCGGCGGGTCGTGGGCACGGCGTTCGAGGAGCCGATCCTGTTCTCCGCGAGCGTCACCGAGAACGTGGCCCTCGGCGCGAAGGACGTGAGCGAGGAACGGGTCCGCGAAGCCCTGAAGGTCGCGCGGGCCGAGGAGTTCGTCGACGCCCTCCCGTGGGGGCTCGACACCCGGATCGGCGAGCAGGGCCTGTCCCTGTCCGGCGGTCAGCGCCAGCGCCTCGCCCTCGCGCGCGCCGTCGCCGGCCACCCGGCCGTCCTGGTCCTCGACGACCCGCTCTCCGCGCTGGACGTGCACACCGAGGCCGAGGTCGAGGCCGCGCTGCGCCGCGTGCTCAAGGGCGTCACGGCGCTCGTCGTCGCCCACCGGCCGAGCACCGTGCAGCTGGCGGACCGGGTGGCGATGCTGGTGGACGGCCGGATCGCGGCCACCGGGACGCACAAGCAACTGTTGGCGGACAACGAGGACTACCGCAACCTGTTGTCCACTATGGAGGATGAGGAGGTGGCGGCGTGACGAGCGTGACCGAACCCCGGCAGGACGACGAAGCCTGGCGCGGTGTGGGCGCCGAGGACGTCGAAGACGTCGACTACGCCACCGGCGTCAAGCTCCAGGCCCGCTCCCGCCGGCTGCTCGGCGAGCTGATCCGCCCGCACACCAGGGCCGCGATCCTGGCCCTGGTGATCGTGATCGCGGAGAACGTGGTCAACCTGGCCGGCCCGCTGCTCATCGCGGCGGCCATCGACACCGGCATCCCGGCGGCGCTCGACGGCCGCCCCGACGCCCTGGCCTGGTGCGTCGGCGGCTACGTCGCCGCCGCGATCTCCGCCACGCTGCTGCGCTGGTCGTTCGTCCGCCTGACCGGCCGGATCGGCCAGGACGTGCTGCTCGTCCTGCGCGAACGCGTCTTCCGGCACGCGCAGCGGCTGTCGGTCTCGTTCCACGAGAAGTACACGTCCGGCAAGGTCATCTCACGCCTGACCAGCGACGTCGACTCCCTCCAGGACCTGGTCGAGGAGGGCTTGGACGGCTTCTTCACCTCGATGCTGTCCCTGCTGGGCATCTCGGTCGTCCTGCTCTACCTGGACGTCCCGCTCGCGCTCGTCGTGCTGTCCGGCTTCCTGCCGCTGATCATGCTCACCCAGTGGTTCCGCCGCCGTTCCCGCCGGGCCTACCGCGACACGCGCGGCGCGATCGCGAAGATCATCGTGCAGTTCGTGGAGACCATGAACGGCATCCGCGCGGTGCAGGCGTTCCGGCGCGAGCGGCGCAACGAGAAGATCATGGGTGAGCTCAACGCCCGGTTCCGCGACGCCAACACCGACGCGATGGGCGTAATGGCAGCGTTCACCTCACTCGTTCGAGTGATCGGCAACCTCTCCCTGGCGGTGATCCTCGCCTGGGGCGCGTTCCGGGTGGCGAACGGGCAGCTCGAACTGGGCGTGCTGGCCGCGTTCACGCTGTACGTGCGGCGGTTCTACGACCCGTTCGACCAGCTCGCGATGTTCGCCAACGCCTACGCCTCGGCGACCGCCGCGTTGGAGAAGATCTCCGGCCTGCTCGAGGAGGAGCCGCAGGTCCGCGAGCCCGAGGAGCCGACGCCCCTGGGCGACGTCCGGGGCTCGGTCCGGTTCGACGGTGTCGAGTTCCGCTACTCGGACTCCGGCCCCGTCGTGCTGCCGCCGTTCGACCTGACCGTGCCCGCCGGGCAGACCGTGGCGCTGGTCGGCGCGACCGGCGCGGGCAAGTCGACGTTGGCCAAGCTCGTGGCCCGGTTCTACGACCCGGCCGAGGGCTCGGTGCGGCTCGACGGGGTCGACCTCCGGTCCGTGGCGGACGCCGAGCTGCGCCGCGCGGTGGTCATGGTGACGCAGGAGAACTTCCTGTTCGACGGGTCCGTGCTGGACAACATCGCGCTGGGCCGCCCGTCCGCGACCCGCGAGGAGGTCGAGGCGGCGGCCCGGGCGGTCGGCGCGGAGGAGTTCATCCGGGCGCTGCCCGAGGGCTACGACACCGACGTGCGCAAGCGCGGCGGGCGGCTCTCGGCCGGGCAGCGGCAGATGGTGGCGTTCGCGCGGGCGTTCCTGGCCGATCCGGCGGTGCTGGTGCTGGACGAGGCGACGTCCAGCCTGGACGTGCCCACCGAGCGCGCGGTGCAGGGCGCGCTGGAGACCGTCCTGGCCGAGCGGACGGCGTTCATCATCGCCCACCGGCTGTCCACCGTGCTGATCGCCGACCGGGTCCTGGTGCTCGACGGCGGCCGGGTGGTGGAGGACGGCACGCCGGAGGAGCTGATCGGCGGGCGCGGCCGGTTCGCCGCGCTGCACACCGCGTGGCGGGACTCCTTGGCCTAGCCCGTCACAGGAGGGTCGTCAGCAGCAAGGACAACCACGCCGCCAGCACACCCGCCACCACGCCGTACGCGACCCACCGCCACACCGGCACCTTCCGCGCCAGCCACACCGACGGGGTGATGCCGCCGACCACCAGGACGTTCGCCAGCACCGCGAGCCACTGGCTGGTCTCACCCAGCCCGACCGACAGCGTGTAGACGGTGAACGTCACCACGGCGGCGACGATGAAGCTGACCGTGAGCCCGGTGCCCCAGGGGGTTTCCTCCTGGGGTTCCGGCTCTTCGGTCTCGACCCCGTCGTCGCCCTCGGCCTCGTCGACAGCCTCGACCGGCGGCACGTCCACGACCACCAGCTCACCCGTCACGGGATCGGTGTACTCCACCGGTGTGCCCATCTCGGCCGCCAACCTCCCCGCCAGCTGTCGTCCCCGCCTGGTGACGAGGGCGTTCGCGGCGCCGTCGGAGGGCGGGTCGGCCCGCGTCACCGCGTCGGCCACCTTCGCCCACTCGTGCAACGCGTCGGCGAGCCCGGCGCCGAGCGGGAGGGTGTGCGGGTCGACTTCCCGCTCACCCGCGTCGTCGCGGCCCGCGAGCACGGCCCGGCCGTCCTGCACCCGCAGTTCCACCTACGTCCTCCTCTGCTCGGGAGGAGAACGTAGCGCGTTCAGGCGATCGCGTAGAAGGCGATCGCGCCCGCGGTTGCCACGTTCAGGGAGTCGACGCCCTCCGCCATGGGGATCCGGACCGCGACGTCGGCCGCCGCGATGGCCTCGTCGGTCAGGCCCGGACCCTCCGATCCGAGCAGGACAGCGACCTTGCGGCCGCGCAGCCCGGCGTCGGCGAGGTTCGCCGAGCCGGCCCTCGGCGTGAGCGCGGCGACCGTGAAACCGTTGTGGCGCAGCAGCTCGAAGCCTTCGGTCAGGTTCGGCATCGACGCGAACGGCACGCGCAGCACGTGACCCATCGAGACGCGGACGCTGCGCCGGTACAGCGGGTCGCTGCACCCCGGGCCGAGCAGCACGCCGTCGATGCCGAGCGCGGCGGCGTTGCGGAACAGCGAGCCCAGGTTCTCGTGGTCGCCGACGCCTTCGAGCACCGCGAGCCGCCGTGCGGACGCGACGAGTTCGGCCACGTCCGGCTGGGGCGCCCGGTCGGCGGCGGCCAGCACGCCCCGGTTGAGGTGGAACCCGACCACCTCGGCCATCACGTCGGCGGAGGTGACGTACGCGGGCGCGGGCAGGTCGCCGAGCGCTTCCACCCTCCGCCGCACGCCGAGCAGGGCGCGCACCGGGTAGCGCGAGTCCAGGAGCCGTTCGACGACCACGACGCCCTCGGCGATGACCAGTCCCCGCCCGCCGGGTCGGTCGGGCCGCCGGTCGGCCGTCGACAGGTCCCGGAAGTCGTCCAGCCGCGGGTCCGCCGGGTCGTCGATCTCGATCACACCGAGGAGTGTGCCACTTATCAACAGGTGAACACCCCTCGTAGATCGGATGTCGCAGCCGCAAGCCGCCAACCAGCACATTCTCGCTGATTGTTACTGCCATGTGACAGAGAGCACCGATTTGGGCGCTGGCGGGCAGATGGTTGCTGTGTCACGGTTGGCCTCCGCTAAGCCCGCCGGAGCAGCCCTACCGATTGGGAGGCGGCATGGGTACGGATGTGTCCAGTCGGACGTTCACCAGAGAGGACCGCCAGCGCTACCGCGAGCGCATGCAGCGGTGCATGGACGCGCTGGGAACCATGCTGGTGGAGGAGAGCTTCTCCTTCCCGAGGCAGCAGATGGGGCTGGAGATCGAGCTGAACCTGGTCGACGGCGCCGGTCGGCCCGCGATGGCCAACTCCGAGGTGCTGGAGAAGATCGACGACCCGTCGTTCACGCTGGAGCTGGGCCAGCACAACCTGGAGGTCAACGTCCCGCCGCGCGAGCTGGCCGGTGACGAGACGCTGGACCTGGAGCGGGAGCTGGTCTCCACGCTCGCGGCGGCGGACGTGAAGGCGCACGACGCCGGCACGTCGATCGTGATGATCGGGGTGCTGCCGACGTTGCGGCACGAGCACTTCGACCGGCGGTGGCTCTCGCAGCAGGCCCGGTACACGACGTTGAACGACCAGATCCTCGCCGCGCGCGGTGAGGAGGTCGTGCTGTCGATGGAGGGCGCGCCCCTGCCGGGGCGGGCGGGCGAGCGGTTGTCCAGCTACGCCGAGTCGATCATGCCGGAGGCGGCTTGCACGTCCGTGCAGCTGCACCTGCAGGTGGCGCCGGACGACTTCGCGGCGCACTGGAACGCGGCGCAGGCGTTGGCCGGGGTGCAGGTGGCGATCGCGGCGAACTCGCCGTTCCTGCTCGGGCGGGCGTTGTGGCACGAGACCCGGATACCACTGTTCCTGCAGGCCACGGACACGCGTTCGCAGGAGCTGAAGAACCAGGGCGTCCGGCCGCGGGTGTGGTTCGGCGAGCGGTGGATCACGTCGATCTTCGACTTGTTCGAGGAGAACGTGCGGTACTTCCCGGCGTTGCTGCCGGAGACCGGCGACGAGGACCCGTTGGACGTGCTCGGGGCGGGCGGGACGCCGTCGTTGACGGAGCTGCGGCTGCACAACGGGACCGTGTGGCGCTGGAACCGGCCGGTGTACGACGTGGTGGACGGCGTGCCGCACCTGCGCGTGGAGAACCGCGTCCTGCCGGCCGGGCCGACGGTGCTCGACACGATGGCCAACGCGGCGTTCTTCTACGGCGCGCAACGGGCACTGACCACTTTGGAACGTCCTTTGTGGAGCCAGATGTCGTTCCACGCGGCGGAGGAGAACCTGTACGCCGGGTCGCGGCACGGGATGGGCTCGCAGCTGTACTGGCCGGGGATCGGCTGGGTGCCGCCGGACGAGCTCGTCCTGCGGCGGCTGTTGCCACTGGCCCACGAGGGGCTGCGGGCGTGCGGCGTGTCCGACGAGGCGTGCGAGCGCTACCTGGGCGTGATCGAGGCGCGGTGCCTGGCGCGGCGCACGGGCTCCCAGTGGCAACGCGAGACGGTCGCCCTGCTGGAGGAACGGGGAGCCGACCGCGACACCGCCCTCACCGCCATGCTGGGCCGGTACGTCGAACTGTCCCACGCCGGCGAACCGGTCCACACCTGGCCCGTGGGCCTCTGACCCGTGCCGTGCGGGTGCGGTGCGTGCCTGCCGTACCGCTGCCCGCCGTCCGGGTGCCGCTGCCCGCCGTGCGGGTGCCTGCTGTGCGGGTGCGGGCGCCTGCCGTGCCGCTGCCCGCCGTGCGGGCGCGGGTGCCTGCCGTACGGGTGCGTGCCGTGCGGGTGCGTGCCGTGCCGCTGCCTGCCGCGTCCTAGGGCGCGGCGGGCGCGGACCGGCTCCGCGGAGCAGCCCGGCGGTCCGAACCCGGCGGTGCGACTCCCCGCGCGGACCGGCGCCGGCGGTCCGTCCGGCTCCAGCGGCCGAGGGGCGGTCCTAGCCCCTCCCCCGCGGGCGGCAGTCCTAGCCCTCCCCCGCGGGCGGGTGTTCCCATCCACGGGCAGCCCGGGGGCGGGCAGTCCGGTGGCCCTGGCCGTTCCTGTCCGAGCGCGATGCCTGGTCCGGGCCCCGCGCCACACCTTCATTCTTCCGGCAACGCTTTCGGCGTTTCCATTGATCCCCGAGCCGGCTCGATTCGCGCGTTCGGGTGATCTTCACGCCCCGACCACCAAGGCCGCACCACCCCATAACCGCAGCTCAGGGACCCAATCCCCGACTCAGCGCCGACGGCCGGCCTTCAGCGGAGCGACGTCGGCGCCGTCGTGGGAACTGCGGCACTCGTCGGGGGTCACCGCCTCGACCGCCAGGGTCAGCATGCCCTTCACCCCCGTGTAGATGCTCTCGCCCGCCGACGCCAGCGACGTGTGCACCCGGTTCGAGTCGGAGAAGTCCCGCTCGTCCTTCGTGCGCTTCTTCCCGGCCTCCTCGGGCTTGGTCGCGCTGCGCAGGTTGACCTCCAACCACGCGGCGACCTCGGCCGGCGTGGTCAGGACCTCCTCCGGCGTGCGCTCCAGCCGCTCAGCGCGCGGAGAGGCGTGGTCGAGGGAGGTGTGCTCCACGTAGGCGTGCCAATGCGTGTTGCGCAGCGACCACGTCTGCTCGACCGGCCAGTCCTCCTCGGTGCCCATGCGCCTATCTTGCCAGGGTCCGCACGTCCGAGGTGTGGTCAACCCCCATAGGCGACGCCATCCTCCGGTCGTGGATGACGAGCAGCCCGAACGCCCGCCGATCAGCCGTGGGCGCCCGACTTTCCACCACGACAGCGAACGATCAGGCCCACGCCGACACGACGAGGCCCCGCCACCCGGTGGTACGACCGGGAGGCGGGGCCTCGTCTGTTCCCGAACTGACTGCCGCTCCCACCACGAAGCGACGACGCTTAGGTTAGCCTAACTTCACCGACCGCACCAGTCCTGCGCACCAGCCCGCGCGCGACGAGTTCCACGACCACCGCGATCGCCACCGCCTCGACCGCCAGCAGCGCCAGCAGCACGACGAGCTGCAACGCCCCCGCCTGCCACACCGGCGCGCCGCCGAGCAGCATCCCGACGAACGCACCGGGCAACGTCACCAGGCCGACCGTCCGGGTCTGGTCCAAGGCCGGGATCAACGCCTCGGCGGCCGGCCCCCGCACCAGCTCCCGCACCGCCACCGGCTCGGTGAACCCCAGCGCCAACGCCGCCTCGAACTCGCCGTGCCGGTCCCGCAACGTGTCCAACGTCCGCCGCACGGACAACGTGGTCGCGGTCATCGCCCCACCGATCAGGATCCCCCCGACCGGCACCAGCGCGATCCCCCGCAACGGCACCAGACCGCTCGCCACAAGCGCCACCAGCGCGGGCACCGTCCCGCCGAGGATCGCCGCGCCCACCCACACGCCGCGCCGCCCGGTCTTCGTGCGGGCCGCCGACGTCCCCGTCGCCACGCCCGCCATCACCACCAGGAACGCCGACGTCAGCGGCAACGACGCCAACACCACCGTGATCACCGCCGACACGGCGGCCAACTGCGCCGTCGCCCGCACGGCCGCCCGGACCACGGGCCGGGGCGACGCCAACCTCGCCCACCACAGCACCGCGCCAGCGACGGCGGTGAAGATCAGGCAGACGACGAGCAGCCGGACCCAGTCCGTTGCGATGACCACCGGACCATTGTCAGACGCGCGCGCGGCGGCGCAGGCCCAGGCGGTGCACCGGCAGCCTCACGCCACCCCGTCGGGCCAGCACGACGCCGCCGACCACGGCCGCCAGGATCGACACCACGCCGCCGACGACCAGCGGCGCCCGCGCGGTGAAGTGCTCGGCCAGCCAGCCCATCACCGGGCCGCCGACGGGGTTGCCGCCCAGGAACACCAGCATGTACAGACCCATGACCCGGCCGCGCATCGCCGGGGACACGGCCAGCTGCACGGTCGCGTTGGCGGTCGTCGTGAACGTCATCATGGCGATGCCGACTCCGATCAGCGCGAGCCCGGCCAGCCACATCGTGGGCATCAACCCGACCACGACCTCCAGCACGCCGAACGCCAGCGCGCCCAGGATCAGCAGCCTCAACCGCGGCTTGCCGCGCGCGCTGCGCTTGGCCGCCAGCGTCGCGCCGGCCAGCGTGCCGACCGCGAGCAGCGTCGAGAGCAGGCCGTAGGCGGACGCGTCGCCGCCGAACGTGTTGCGCGCCAGCACGGCCAGCGTGACGTAGAAGTTCAGCCCGAACGTGCTGATGAAGAACACCAGGCACAGCAGGATCACCAGGTCGGCGCGCTTGCGCACGTACCGCAGCCCTTCCCGCAGCTGGCCCTTCTCGCGCGGCACGGGGTCGCCGCGGTGCAGTTCGGCGGCACGCATCAGCAGCAGCCCGGCCAGCACGCCGAGGAAGCTGATCGCGTTGATCAGGAACACCCAGCCGGTGCCCACGAAGATGATCATCACGCCGGCCACGGCCGGTCCGACCATTCGGGCCAGGTTGAACGTCATCGCGTTCAACGCCACCGCGTTGGTGAGCTGGTCGCGGCCGACCATCTCGACCACGAAGCTCTGCCGCACGGGCGTCTCCACCGCGGACACCGCGCCGAGCAGCAGGCACAGCAGGTAGACGTGCCACAGCTCGACCAGCCCGGTGACGTCCAGCAGGCCGAGCGTCAGCGCGCAGAGCCCGAGACCGGTCTCCAGCACGAGCAGCAGCTTGCGCTTGTCCATCCGGTCGGCGAGCACGCCCGCCCACAGCGACAGGAACAACGTGGGCGCGAACTGGAGCGCCGCCGCGATGCCGAGGGCGACCGGCGAGCCGTCGGACAGCTCCAGCACCAGCCAGTCCTGCGCGACGCGCTGCATCCACAGCCCGACGAGCGAGACGACCTGACCGGAGGCGTAGAGGCGGTAGTTGCGCACGCGGAGCGAGCCGAACATGCGCTTGCGCGGCGGGGGTGCGGCTGGGTTGCGTTCGACCTGGTCCGTCTCTGCACCACCCGCGTACGCCGGCACCTCGTTACTGCCCCGCCATCCTGTCGATGATCTCGGCGGCACGCGACAACGTGCCCCGGTCCTCCGGTGTCAGCTCGGCCAACCGCTTGTCCAGCCAGGCTTCCCGCGCGGACACCTCTTCGTTGATGTAGCTCAGCCCCGCCTCGCTCAGCTCCACGATGGCCTGCCGGCCGTCGGTGGGGTGGGGGCGGCGCGTGGCGAACCCGTACTCCTCCAGGGCGGCTATCACCCTGGTCATGGACGGTGGCTGGACGCCTTCCTTGGCGGCCAGCTCGCCCGGCGTCAGGGGTCCGCACTTGTGCAGCGTCGACAGCGCGGACACCTGGGTGAGCGAGATCGCGGAGTTCACCCGCTGCGCGCGGAGCCTCCGGTTGAGCCGGACGACGGCCAGTCTCAGCCGGCTCGCCAGTCCCGCTTCAGCCTCGGTCTCCACGTAGTTAGCATACCTCACGATCTCGGCACCCGTCGAAGAGGAGTTGCCCGTCTCAGCCCGCGAGAGCGGCCTGGATCGGTCCGATGGCGAAGTAGACGACGAACGCGGCCGCCACGACCCACATCAGCGGGTGCACGCTGCGCGCACGCCCGGTGAGCGCCCGCAACGCCACGTAGCTGACGAAGCCCGCGCCGATGCCGTTCGCGATCGAGTACGTGAACGGCATGATCACGATGGTGAGGAACGCGGGCAGGCCGACGGAGAAGTCGGCGAAGTCGATCTCCTTCACCTGCATGATCATCAGCGCGCCGACGACGACCAGCGCGGGCGCCGCCGCCTCGATCGGCACCACCGCGTACAGCGGGGTGAGGAACATGGCACCGAGGAACAGCAGCCCGGTGACGACGTTCGCCAGGCCGGTCCGCGCGCCCTCCGCGATGCCGGACGCCGATTCGATGAAGACCGTGTTGGACGACGAGGACGCCGCACCGCCCGCGACCGCGCCCAGGCCGTCCACGAACAACGCCTTCGACACGCCCGGCAGCTGGCCGTCCTTGCCGATGACGCCGGCTTCCTTGCCGAGGCCGGTCATCGTGCCGACGGTGTCGAAGAAGTCCGTGAGCACCAGCGTGAACACCAGCAGCGCGGCGGTCAGCGCGGGCACCCGCGTCCACGCGCCGAACGACACGTCGCCCAGCAGCGAGAGGTCGGGCAGCCCGAACACCTGCTCCGGCAGGCCGGGGTAGCCGAGGTTCCAGCCGGTCGGGTTGGTGCCCTGCGAGGGGCCCGCCTTGACGATCGCCTCCAGCACGATGGACAGCACGGTCGCCGCCAGCACGCCGATCAGGATCGCGCCCTTGACCTTGCGCGCGACCAGGATGCCGGTGACCACCAGGCCGACCACGAAGACGAACGTCGGCCACGACGCGATGGACCCGTTGATGCCGAGCCCGACCGGCACGGTGGTGCCCGCCGCGTCCGGCAGCCGGCGCACGAAGCCCGCGTCGACCAGGCCGATGAAGCAGATGAACAACCCGATGCCGACCGCGATGGCCGCCTTGAGCTCCGCCGGCACCGCGTTGAACACGGCCGTGCGGACGCCCGTGACGACCAGGAGCAGCACCACCAGGCCGTTGACCACGACCAGGCCCATCGCCTCGGGCCACGACATCTGCGGCACGATCGTGACGGCCACGAAGGAGTTGATGCCCAGGCCCGTGGCCAGCGCGAACGGGTAGTTCGCGACGAGTCCGAAGAGGATCGTCATCACACCCGCGACCAGCGCCGTCACCGCCGCGACCTGCGGGATGGTGAGGATGTTGCCGAGGACGTCGACCTTGGCGGAGGGGTCGTCGGCGGCGAAGCTGCCCAGGATCAGCGGGTTCAGCACGACGATGTAGGCCATGGTCACGAACGTGACGAGCCCACCGCGCACCTCCCGCCCGACCGAGGAGCCGCGTTCGGAGATCTTGAAGAACCCGTCCAGCTTGGACCGGGCCGGCGGCTTCTGAGCGGCGGGTGGTGTCTCGGCGGTGGCCATCTCATCTCCTCGATCGGTGGTGCGGGGCACGTGCCTGGTTCGTGCGTGTTCACGTGCCTGTTCGTGCCGGTTCGCGTGCCTGGTTCGTGCGTGCGGAGCAGGCAGAGCGTGCCCTACTCGTGTTTCGGGCGAGTAGCCTGCCCGACGTGGCCGAACAGGAAGCAACTCCCCTCCCACCCCCACCGCCGCTCCCACCGAAGCTGGCCGACCCCGTGCCCGCGATCGTGGTCGGGACGGCCCTGTGGCTGCTGGCGCTGGTCGGGGTGCTGCTGTTCGCGCGCGACGACACCGTCCTGGTCTGGACGTGCCTGTCCGGCGGCCTGCTGGGGATCATCGGCTACGGCATCTTCACCTGGCAACGCTCCGCCGCCCGCCGCGGCAGCCGCACCGCCCAGCAAGGCCAAGGCCTGGAGTGATCGGCACCCGGGCCACTTCCGGCTGAGCACGAGCGACACCACCCAGGCCGCCCCGGCTGACACCACGCTCAGCTGACGCCGGCCGCGCTCAGCTCACACCCGACCGCTCGGTCCACATCCAGCCGCTCAGCCCACACCCGGCCGCACGAGCCGCACCGGCCGCGCTCCGTCACCACCACTCCGCCGCCACCGCTCGCCGCTGCCTATCGCTCGCCGCCGCCCCAGGCCGCGCTCGCCGCCAGCGCCGCTCGACACTCGCCGCCACGTACCGCTCGCCTCCTGGCCACGCACCGCTCGCCACCTGACCACGCACCGCTCGCCACCTGACCGCTGCCCGCCGCCACGCACGGCCCGCCCGCCACGCACTGCCCGCCGCAGCCGACCGCTCACCGCCGACCACCGCTGCCCGCCGCAGCGGACCACTGCCGCGCACTGCTTACCGCCGCGCACCGCTCACCGCCGCCCACCACCGACCGCCGCAGCGAACCGCGCACCGCTCAC
>NZ_JBEOVG010000019.1:0-97073 GCF_040295345.1 Actinosynnema sp. NPDC002837 | reverse complement strand
CGCCGCGCACCGCTCTCCGCGGCCCACCGCTCACCGCCGCGCACCGCTCTCCGCGGCCCACCGCTCACCGCCGCGCACCGCTCTCCGCGGCCCACCGCTCACCGCCGCGCACCGCTCTCCGCGGCCCACTGCTCTCCGCGGCCCACTGCTCACGTCGGCCGAGAGCGGTGGGCGCCCAGGGTCTCGGGCTGACACTGAGGGCCGGGGCGCCGCGCCTCCCTCTTTTCCGGCAACAAATCCGGGATTTCCATTCATCCCCGGAGCGGCTTCCACGATCGGGTGATCTTGGCAGCCCGGCCGGTCAGCCCAGCAGCACGGCCGGTGTCGGGTCGGCGATCAGCGCGGCGAACGTGTGCCGATCATCCCAGCGACCCGTCGTCCACGCCAGCGCACGCGCCAAACCCTCGGGCGTGTCGGCGGCGTGCACGACCTCCGATTCCACCCACCACGACACCGAGTGCTCCGCACCCTCCGCGGCCACCACGAGATCGTCGTGCACGATCAGCGAACCGGCCGGCAGGTCGACGCCGAGCAGGTCGCACGCCAACCGCACCGCGCCCAGCTCCGACCAGACCACCTCGTCGCCCTCGCCCACCACCGCACCGGACACTTCCTCCGACGCCAACGGCAGCGCCAGCAGCTCGGCCAGCTCCGCCGCCGCACCGGACGACGCCAGCACCTGGGCCGGCGGCAGCACGCCGAGCAGCCACGGCGAATCCAGCACCAGCACGTCGTCGGCCGGCTCGGCGGCGCCGGTGAGCACCCGCACCCGGTCCGGCGGCTCGACGCTCACCGAGTCCGCCACCTCGGCCAGCGACGCGTGCACCCGCAGCACCAGAGCGTCCGACAGCTTGCGCTCGGGATCACCCAGCCGCGCGATCAGGTCGGTGACGTCGTCGGAGTCCACCACGCTCAACGACGTGCGCACCCCGGCCGCCGCCAGCACGTGCGGCGGCAGCCCGATCGACGGCACCACGTCGTACAGGCCCTCCAGCCCGTCCGCGTCCGGCAGCCGCCACGACCCCAGCGGCACGCCGTCGATCGTCGCGTAGCGGGCCAGCCACCAGCCCGTGTACCCGTCCGGCTCGTTCACCGCACGCCACGCCACCGGGTCGGCGGCCATCATCGCCAACGCCTCCGGCCACTTGTCGCGCGCCACCAGGTCCAGGTCGCGGATGCCGAGCACCCGGGTCGGCGGCACGTCGAACGCGTCCCACCAGTACCCCTCGTCGGCCAGGTCGTGGTCGGGCTCGGTGGGCGAGTCGTCCTCCACCACGGTGAACCCGTCGATCACGCCGACGTCGGTCAACACCGACCGGGGCCACTCGGCCGCCACCGCGGCGTCCAGCACGCCGAACGGCGCGTCGGGCTCCAGCACGGCCAGCAGCGCCGAGTCCGGCAGCACGAGCTCGTCCGCGCGCCGCCACTCGCCGTCCGCCGACGGCAGCGCCAGCTCCGACAGCCACGGCCGCCCACCGGCCCGCGACACCAGCCGCAGCACGGTCCGCACCAGCTCCGGGCCGTCCAGCGCGGGGTCGTCCGAACTGCGGTGCACGGCCTCGCGCACGGCGTCGGAGTCCAGCAGCTCCGCCGGGCCTGCCTCGGTCGCGCCCAGCCGCACCAGCAACGGGTGCGCCGCCTCGGGGTGCGCGATCCGCAGCCCTGGCACGGAGAACAGCTCCGTGTCGGTGCCGACCAGCACCCCGCGCGGGCTGCTCACCAGCCGCCCGTCCACCAGCGGCACGGGCAGGCCGCCCATCGCCTCGCGCGCGGTCGAGTCGACGTCGGCGACCGGTGACAGCGCCTCGTACACCTGGCGCCACCACGACGGGTCGCCGCCGACACCGGCCAGCGCGGAGACCACTTCGGGCACGCCGAGGCGCGGCACTTCCAGCGCGGCCAAGGCCTTCGCGTGCGGCGGCAGCGTCAGCTCGTAGTCGAGCAGGCCGGGTATGACGTCTTCGAGCAGCTCGACCAGCTCGAACGACGCGAGGTCGAGCACCTTCGACGCCGACGGCGCGGCCCACTCGCCGTCCGCCAGCGGCAACCACGACGCCGACCTGAGCGCCGCCAGGATGCCCGTCCGCAGCCGATCGTCCACTTCGGACAGCGGGAACCCGGGCAACGGCACGAGCGACGTCCGCTCGACCGCGGGCAGCTTCGCCACCAGCTCCGGGTACGCGAGCGCGGCCTGCTCCAGCACGTACGACGCCGCCGTGCCCGCCAGCACCCGCCGCCGCGACGGCTCCACCGGCAGCGTCGCGATCAGCCGCGCGGGCAGCGACAGCTTCTCGTCGGTCGGCGTCGGCGCGTGCAGCACGTCACCGGACAGCGGCTCGTCCATCGGCCACGCCCAGCACACCGACCACTGCGGCCGGGACTCCACGCCCGCGACCAGCGCCGCCGGCAGCTCGCCGCCGACGCGGTGCACCAGCCACCGCTGCGCCCCGCCGGGCCCGGTCAGCACCACCACGCCGTCGGCCTCGGACCGCTCCCACGCCTCCGCGCCGACCTCGACGCGCCGCAGCCCGGGCAACGCCAGCAGCAGGTCCGGCACCTGCACCGCGAACTCCGCGAGCAGCGCCGCGCCGTCCACCGTCAGCGGCAGCCGCACCTCGGTGTCGAACCCGTCCGGCAGGTCCGCCTCGTCCGACGGCCACACCAACCGCAGCACCGGCACGTCACCGCCGCGCGCGGACGCCAGCGACGGCACCGCCTCGCGCGTGCGGGAGGCCGAGAACGCCACGGCGCCGGTCCGCGACACCACGCGGGGCTCCTCGGTCACCGCCAGCACGGCGGCGAAACCGACGCCGAACTGGCCGACCGTGTCCGCGGCCTTCGACGACGCGCGCAACGACGCCAGCGCCGCCACCCCCGCCGCGTCCAGCGGCGCGCCGGTGTTCGCCGCACGCAGCTCACCGTCCACAACGGACAGTCGCAGCACGCCGGGCGCGTCACCGGCCGCGTCGGAGGCGTTCTGCGCGAGCTCCACCAGCAGCCGGTCGCGGTACCCGCCGAGCCTCAGGTCCTCCTCGGCGTTGGCGTCCTCCCGGAACCGCGTGGGCGAGCCGCGCCACGCCGCCAGCACCGACTCGCGCAGCGCCTCGGTGCCGAACGGGTCCGCGCTCACTTCCCGCTCTCGGAGTTGGCCTCGACGTCGAGCACCGCGTCGTCGTAGACGACCTCGGCGACCGGCACCAGCGGGCCGCCCTCCACCTCGACCTCGGAGTGCGCGCCGCACCCGTACTCCACGTGCACGACGTGCCCGTCGGCCGGCGTCATCTCGTTCGCGCACACCCCGTAGGCGGCGCCGAGCGACCCGGCGATGCGGGTGTAGAAGCCGCACGTGCCGCAGGTGGCGGGGGCGCTGCGGGCCATCTCGCTGCGCGGCCCGAAGTCGCCGGCGTGCCAGCGCTGGGCGGCGTCGAGCACGCCCTCCCGCGACAGCACGCGCACGCGGCCGAGACCGACCTCCATGGCGACCTCTTCGACCGCCGGGTCGTCCGAGCCGACGTACCCCGGCGCGAGGCGCGGGTCGTCCTCGGGCGCGGGCAGCAGGTCGCCGACGCCGAGGTCGCCCGCCCGCACCCGCTCGTGCCACGGCACCCACTCGGGCGCGACCAGCGCGTCCTCGCCGGGCAGCAGCACGACCTCGCTGACCGACAGCGGCGTGCCGGGGCCCGCGAACGCGACCGTGACGGCCCAGTTCCAGCCCTGGTAGCCGGCGTGGTCGGCCTCGAACAGGTGCGTCGCGGACACCGCGTCCTCCGCGACGGCGCCCACGTGGTCGCCGACGCGTTCCGCGCCCGCCTCCTCTTGTGCGGCGGCTCGGGCGAGCCGGACTGCCGCTGGGTCGGCGAGCGCTGGATCGGGCTGGCGGGTCGGCGTGGCGGTCACGGGTTGAATTGTGCCGCACGTCTGCGCAGCCCCGCGCACACGTGCCACCCTTTCGGACGTGCGGTGGCTCCTGATGGCGGCGGTCTTCGTCTTGTCGGCGGCGTGCACCACCCCGCCGAGCGGTCCAACGGGCGGTCCGACCCGGGTCGAAGTGCTGGGCACGCTGCCCCACGACCCGGGGGCGTTCACCCAGGGCCTGGAACTCGTGGACGGCGTCCTCTACGAGGGCACCGGTCTGGAGGGGCAGTCCTCGCTGCGCCGGCTCGACCCCTCCTCCGGGGAGGTGCGGCAGCGTGTCGACCTGCCCGGACCCCTCTTCGGCGAGGGCATCACGGTCGTCGGGGACCGGATCTGGCAGCTCACCTGGCGGGACGGCGTGGCCATCGAGCGGGACCGGGACACGCTCGAGGAAGTGAGACGCGTCACGTACGAGGGCGAGGGCTGGGGCCTGTGCCTCGACGGCGGCCGGCTGGTGATGAGCGACGGCACCGACGAGCTGGCGTTCCGCGACCCGACCTCCTTCGCCGAGACCGGCTCGGTCGCCGTGCGCCGTGACGGGGAGCCGGTCACGTTGCTCAACGAGCTGGAGTGCGTCGACGGCCAGGTGTGGGCCAACGTGTGGCAGACCGACGAGTTGGTGCGCATCGACCCGGCGAACGGCCAGGTCACGGCCACCGTGGACCTCAGCGGGCTGCGGCCGGCCGACGTGCCGAAGACCGACGTGCTCAACGGCATCGCGGCCGTGCCGGGCACCGACGAGTTCCTCGTCACGGGCAAGAACTGGCCGACGATCTTCCGGGTCCGCTTCACGCGGTAGTGACCTACGGTCTCGCACGTGGACATCGACCTCGACAACATCGCCCGCGCCGCCGAGACCATCGACCCCGTCTTCCGCGGCACCCCGCAGTACGTCGACGAGCAGCTCGGCGCGGCGCTGGGCCGCCGGGTGCTGGTCAAGGTCGAGACGGTCAACCCGCTGCGCAGCTTCAAGGGCCGCGGCGCGGACTTCATGGGCGCGACCCTGCCGCCGGGACGCCCGGTCGTGTGCGCGTCGGCGGGCAACTTCGGCCAGGCCGTGGCGTACGTCGGCCGCACCCGCGGTTTCCCGGTCGAGGTCTTCGTCTCCCGGGCCGCCGTCCGCGACAAGGTCCGCCGGATGAAGTCCCTCGGTGCGTCCGTGATCGAGGTCCCGGGCGACTTCACCGCCGCCAAGGACGCCGCCCGCGAGCACGCCCAGCGGGTCGGCGCGATCTTCGTCGAGGACGGCCGCGACGTCGCCGTCACCGAGGGCGCGGGCAGCATCGCCGTCGAACTGCTCCGGGCGGGCCGGTTCGACACCGCGGTGGTCCCCGTCGGCGACGGCGCGCTGATCACCGGCATGGCCCGGTGGATCAAGGAGCACTCGCCGGACACCCGCGTCGTCGGCGTCTGCGCCGAGGGCGCGCCGGCCGTGGCCCGTGCCTGGGCCGGCCGCCCGGTGGCCGACACGCCCATCGACACCATCGCCGACGGGATCGCCGTGCGCGTCCCCGTGCCCGCCGCCATCCCCCGGCTGCGAGCCCTCGTCGACGACATGGTCCTGGTGTCCGACGACGCCATTCGAGACGCGATGGCGCTGGCCCGGGGCGCGCTCGGCCTCGTGCTCGAACCGGCGGGCGCGATCGGCCTGGCCGCGATCGCCGTGGCCGACATCCCGGGCGAGACGATCGCCACCGTGCTCACCGGCGGCAATGTGTGAGACAGCCCGCACCGGGTGAGGCAGGATTGAAGGCGTGACACCCCCTGGGCCGGAAGACCAGTCGCGGCGGTACCCGTGGGAGGACGACGAGTACAAGCCGCGCACCCGGCCGTACCCGACCCCGGGCCCGCCGCCACCCCCGCGTGACGAACGCGAATCGGCCCGGTTCACGCCACCTCCGGACGCCGACAAGCCGACCGTCCCGACCCTGCCGAAGAAGCTGACCGTCACCCGCGTGGCGTGGTTCCGCACCCGGCAGCTCAGCAGCCAGGCGCTGGCCGCGTTCCGCAAGGCCGCGCACGCCGACGGCGCCAAGCAGTCCGGCCTGTCCTCCCTCACCTACGCGGTGATGCTGAACTACGCGGCCGACGCGGCGATGGCGGTCGCGCTGGCCAACACCTTGTTCTTCTCGGCCGCCTCCGGCGAGAGCCGGGGCAAGGTCGCGCTCTACCTGCTGATCACCGTCGCGCCGTTCGCCCTGGTGGCGCCCGTGATCGGCCCCGCCCTGGACCGCATCCAGCACGGCAGGCGGGTGGCGCTGGCCGCGTCCTGCGTGATCCGCGTCTTCCTGTCCATCGCGATGGCGCTGAACTTCGACAACTGGGGCCTCTACCCGGCCGCCCTGGGCAGCATGGTCCTGTCCAAGTCGTTCACCGTGCTCAAGGCCGCGATCACACCCCGCGTGCTGCCGCGCGAGATCACCCTGTCCAAGACCAACGCCCGGATGACCGTGTTCGGGCTCGCCGCCGGCGGCGTGTTCGGCGCGGTCGCGGCCGGTTTCGCGAACCTCTTCGGCTCCCCGGGAGCCCTCTGGTTCACCGCCGCGCTCTGCCTGGCCAACGCCTTCTACTGCCTGCGCATCCCCTCGTGGGTCGAGGTCACCGAGGGCGAGGTCCCCACCTCGCTGCGCGCCAAGCCGCACAAACCCAAGCGCCAGGCACTGGGCCGCACCGTCGTGGTCGCCCTCTGGGGCAACGGCGCGATCCGCATGCTGACCGGCTTCCTGATGCTCTTCGCCGCCTTCGTCGTCCGCGCCCAGACCGAGGGCGACGCCCTCATGCAGGTCCTCCTGCTGGGCGTCATCGCCGCCGCGGCCGGCATCGGCAGCTTCCTCGGCAACGCCGTCGGCGCCCGCCTCCAGTTCGGCTCGCCCGACCAGGTCGTCATCGGCTGCCTCACCACCGCCCTGGCCACGGTCGTGCTGGCCGCCGTCCTCCCCGGCCTGGTCACGGCCGCCGCCGTCGGCCTGATCGGCGCCACCGCCAGCTCCCTGGCCAAGGTGTCCCTCGACGCGGTCATCCAGGACGACGTCCCCGACGAATCCCGCGCCTCCGCCTTCGGCCGCTCGGAGACCATCCTCCAGCTCGGCTGGGTCTTCGGCGGCGCCCTCGGCGTCCTGCTGCCCACCGAGTACTGGATCGGCTTCACCGTCCTGGCCGTCCTGCTCGCCGTCGGCCTGGCCCAGACCATCCAGACCAAGCGCGGCTCGACCCTGATCCCGGGCCTGGGCGGCGACCGCCCACTGCGGCCCGCGCCCGTCGTGCCCAGGCCGGGCACGTAGGCTCGACCGCCGTGCGCCGAGCCCTGATCCCCGTGTCGCTGCTGGTGGTCCTCTCCGGCTGCGCGACGGCGACCACCGACCCCGAGGTGACGTTCTACGCGGACGGCAAGACGATCAACGTCAGGCCGTCCCAGTACTGCGACCTGCGATCGGAGAACTGCGACGTCGCCCCGGACGCGGTCGGCGTCCTCCGCGTCCGCCCGGGCAAGCCGGTCCAGATCTCCGTCCCGGGCGACCTGGCCAACACCGCCTGGTCGGTCAAGTTCACCTACCGCAACGCCCAAGGCCAACCGCAGGAACCACTGCGAAGCAGGCTGTTCACCGAACGCGACCCGAAGTACGCCTACACCCTCGTGCTCCCGAACCCCGACGACCAGCTGGAGAGCGTCGAGGTCCAGCAGTACGGCGCACGCATCGAGGCGGGCACCACCGGCGCGTTCGACTTCGTCGCCCGAGGCACCTGGGTCGTCTCCATCGACGACCGCCACTAATCTGCCTGTTCAGTGGCGGAGCGGTGCCCCGTTCGTCCGGCCGCTCCGCCGAGCCGTCTGTCAGGATGGCGCCATGAGTGACGATCTCGCGGACGTCCTGGGGACGGAAGAGAGCCCTTGCCTGGAGTTCAAGCAGTCCGCGACTGATAACAGCGTTGTTCTGCGCGCGATCTGCGCGCTGTCGAACGACCTGCCGAACAGGGGCGGCGGAGACCTGCTGATCGGCGTCGACAAGTACGGCAACGCGATGGACGGTACCGACGTCTCGGACCGTGCACTCCTCGCCTTCACGGACATGCGCGACAATGGGAAGATCATCGACCGACCTTCCGTCGTCGTCGATCGAGCGAAGTTCCAGGGCAAAGACGTAGTCCACATCAGGGTGACGGCTTCATCCACACCACCGGTCCGCCTTGACGGCATCGCTTGGGTGAGGCCTGGACCGACGACTCGTCGCGCCACCCGCGACGACGAGAGGGTGCTCAGCGAGCGTCGCCGGTCGAACGAAGGCCCGTTCGACACGCGAACCGTGCACGGCACGACACTGGACGACCTCGACCTGACCCGCTTCAAGAGCGACGTGATACCCGCCTTCGTCTCTCCCGAGGTCATCGAGGAGAACGGTCGCCCCATCGAGCTGCAGCTCGCTTCCCTGCGCATCACTGACACCCGGCAGACTCCGACCGTGTTGGGCCACCTACTGATCGGCGCCAATCCGTCGGAGAGCATTCCAGGAGCTTACATCCAATTCGTTCGGTACGATGACACGGATGTGGGCGGAGCAATTGTCGACTCACAGGAGATCCGAGGGAACGTACTCGATTCGACGAGCCGACTCCAAGCAGTCCTACGAGGACACCTACACACGTCCGTAAAAGCAGTGGACGGGTTTACCGAGCGAGATACGCCGGATTATCCGATCGACGCACTTCGCGAAGCGTGCATGAACGCCGTAATGCACCGCAACTACGAGTCTTCCAATGCCCCTGTACGGATCTCCTGGTTCTCGGACAGAATCGAAGTCACCAACCCGGGCGGACCGTACGGGCAAGTTCGAACGGACAACTACGACCGGGTCAACGACTATCGCAACCCGTCACTCGCGGGAGCGATGAAAGCTCTCGGATTCGTCAACAGGTTCGGCCGAGGGATCGGACGGATCCAAAAATCGCTGGAGGCCAACGGAAATCCACCGGCGGAGTTCGTCATCGATCCGTCGTCGTGGGTTGTCGTCATCAGGAGCACCCGGTGATCACCCTTGCCCTCTTCAACAACAAAGGCGGAGTGGGTAAGACCACGCTCACCTACCACCTCGCCCACATGTACCAGCGACTCGGCGTCCGCGTGCTGGCCGTCGACCTCGATCCGCAGGCCAACCTCACATCGGCCTTCTTGAACGAGGACGACTTGGCCACCCTGTGGGGCGAAGCGGAGTCACCCGCGTGGCGCGAACACCAACAGCGATTGCCGGGGGTGACCCCGGACAAGGTGTCCGACCAAGTCGGCACTGTCGCCCAGTCGGTTCACCCGATCATGGAGGGCCTCGGCGACATCGCGCACTTCACGCCCATCGAAATCATGCCCGGGCTCAGCCTCGTGCCGGGCGACCTGGAGTTGAGCGCGTTCGAGGAGAAGCTCTCCGACGCCTGGCCCCGCAGTTTCCCCGGCAACGACTTGGCGGCGATCAGGACGACTACCGCCTTCCATCGGATCATTCGTGAAGCTGCCGATTCGACCGGCGCTCAACTTGTCCTGATCGACGTGGGACCGAACTTGGGGGCGATAAATCGAGCATCCCTGCTGGCGGCCGACTCGGTCCTCATGCCCCTCGCGGCAGACCTGTTCTCGCTACGTGGCCTTCGAAATCTCGGACCGACCCTGCGTGATTGGCGCACGACCTGGCAGGAGACGATCCGGGATAAAATCCCGCAGAAGATTCCCTCTCCGGCCGGGACGATGGAGCCGCTCGGCTATGTGATCATGCAACCAACCATGCGACTCGACCGACCGGTGCAAGCGTACCGACGGTGGCTCGAACGCATTCCGAGCGTGTTCGAAACCGCCGTGCTCGGCGAATCGGCCCCCACTGCGGTCAGCCAGGCCAAGAGTTTCGAGATCGCCACCCTGAAGAACTACCAGAGCCTCATGCCGCTGGCCCACGACGCGCGCAAACCCATGTTCGACCTGCGTTCCGCCGACGGTGCGATAGGCAGCATGCAGTCATATGTTCAAAGGTGCTACCTAGACTTCAAGAAACTGGCTGTCGAAGTCGCGGGACGACTCGACAAGCTGGAGGTGACCGAGCCGATCAACCTCCGGTGACCTTCGACCGACCTCCATCCGGGGGCGGGGCACCCTGACACCCCAGGCGACGAGCCTGGGGGTCGGGCACCCGCGTATGTGCCGAGCGGACCGGCACCCCCGGCTTTACGGATCCAACTCCCGCGCCACCGCCCGAACCACCTCGGCGATCAGCTTCGTGTTCTTCCGATCCGGGTACCGCCCCCGCCGCAGCTCGGGCTGCACCTTCATCTCCAGCAGCTTGATCATGTCCTCGACCAGGCCGTGCAGCTCCTCAGCCGGCCGACGACGGGCCTCGGCCACCGACGGCGCGGGGTCGACCAGCCGGACCGACAACGCCTGCGGACCGCGCCTGCCCTCGGCCATGCCGAACTCGATCCGCTGACCGGCCTTCAAGCCCTCGACACCCGGAGGCAGCGCGGATTTCCGCACGTAGACGTCTTCGCCACCGTCCTGTGTGACGAAGCCGAAGCCCTTCTCCGAGTCGTACCACTTGACCTTGCCGGTCGGCACCGTTCTCACCAATCCTTATGCGATCACACGACGAACGCGCCCCGGGGCGTGCCCAAGGCGCGTCCCACCAGACTATCCAGAACACCACCGCCGGGGCACCTCCGATCGCGCGACTGCGCCACCCCGCCACCCCACCGCCCGCCACCCACACCCGCACCCACACCGCCCGCACCCGTACCCGCACCGCCCCGCCCGCACCCGCCCCCACCCGCGACTACGCTTCAGCCATGTCGACCTCGAAGCTGATGCCGCCTGCGGTGGCGTTGTTCGCGCTCGGCGTGGCGGCCATCGTCGCGATGTTCATCGCCGGCGAACGCGGCCTGCCCGCCTGGGTGTTCGCCGCGGGCTGGCTGCTCGCCCCCGCGGGTCTCGCGCTGGGCGTGCTCAGCGCGGTGCGGAACGCCCGGCCCCGGCGCTGAGCCGGTCGACGTTCGCCCGCAGCCACCCCGGGAACTCCGTCAGGTCCGCCAGCACCACGTCCGCGCCCTCGGCCGTCAACTCCGCGGCGTCGCACGGCCCGCTCACCACGCCCACGGCCACCGCACCGGCCGCCTTCGCACCGCGCACGTCACCCACGTGGTCGCCCACGTACACGGCCGCGCCGTGCGCCTTCAGCGCCTCGGCCTTGCCGGCCGCCCACAGCTCGCCGAACAGGTGGTCCACCTCCCAGTCCAACGCCGCCAGGTGCAGCGCCGCGTTGGCCCGGTACTTGCCGGTGACCACGATCGTCGTCCCGCCCAGCTCACGCACCGCCGCAAGCGCTTGCGCCGCGCCCGGCAGGGCGACCGTGGCCGGGATGACGACCTCCGGGTACAGCTCGCGGAACCGGGCGATCAACCCCGGGATGTCCTCTTCGACCACGCCGAAGTCGCGGTAGATCATGTCCAGGGGCGGGCCGAGGTTGGCCGCGAAGTGGGCCCCGTCCAGCGGGTAGCCGCTCTCCGCCGCGACCGCGTCCATCACGGCGGCCATGCCCGGCCTGGGGTCGATCAACGTCATGTCCAGGTCGAAACCCACGGTCAAAGGCACGGTTCGCACCCTATGCGCTGTGCAAAGCTTTGCGCCGTGACGGAACTCACCCGGGCGCTGCTCGACGCGGCGGTGGACCTGATCGCCGCACACGGCTCACGTGGCCTGCGCATGGCGGAGGTCGCCGCCAAGGTGGGCGTGAGCAGGCAGACCGTCTACAACGAGTTCGGCAACAAGGAGCGGCTCGTGCAGGCCGTGGCGCTGCACAAGACCGCCGAGTTCCTCGACGGCGTCCGCGCGCAGCTGGCGAGCACGCCCGACCCCGTGGAGGGCCTGCGGCGGGCCATCAGGTTCGCGTTCGACCTGGCCGCCCGGGACGCGCTGGCCAAGTCCGTGCTGGGCGGCGCGAACGCCGAGGACATGCTGCCCCTGCTGACCACCAAGGGGCGACCGGTCCTGACGTTCGCCACCTCGGTGTTCGCCCAGCACCTCCGCAAGCACTGGCCGACGATGCCGGACGCGCGCGTGCACCTGATCGCGGACACGATCGTGCGGATGGCGTTGAGCCACCTGCTCACGCCCAGCAGCCGCCGCGTCGAGTCGGTGATCCAGGTGACCGAAGCGCTGCTGGCCGACTGACCGTCACCGCCGCGCCGCGACCCTGACCCGCCGCACACCGGCCTTCCCCGCACCGCCCCTACCGGCCCCGGCCTTCCCGGCCCCGACCTTCCCGGCCCCGACCTTCCCGGCCCCGACCTTCCCCGCACCGACCCGCCGCGCCACGACGACCCGCCGCGCGTCCGCTCGTCGCGGCACCTCACGCGTGCGCACCGCCGCGGGCCGCACCGGCTCGTCGCTCCCCGCGCCCCGGCGCGAGAACACGACCAACCCCGCCGCGCCCACCAGCCCGGCCACCGCCGCGAGCACCCACTTCTTGCCCATGCTCAACCCACCGCCACGTCGTCGTAGGTCAGGCCCACCCGCTCGGCGGCCCTGGTGAGGGTGCGCAGGATCGCCAACGACTCGGCGGGCCGCATCGACGGGCTCTCCGTCTCACCCGCCCGCACCCGGTCCACGACCTCGCGCAGCTGTGGAACGTACCCCGCGCCCTCCTGCTCGTGCTGGTGCTCCACCCCGTTGACCACGATCCGGCTCGGGTTGAACAACGCCTCCGGCAGCTCGACCAGACCGCGCGTCCCGTACACGACCGCGCCGGACTTCAGCGGGCTGACCAACGACGACCCCAGCAGCGCGTGCGCGCCACCCTCGTAGCCGAGCAGCATCCCGATCTCGGCGTCCACACCGCCGACCATCCGCCCGTGCGCCTGGACCGTCTCCGGCTCGCCCAGCAGCAGGTGCGCGAACGACACCGGGTAGATCCCGAGGTCGAACAACGACCCGCCGCCCAGCGCCTTGTTCCACAGCCGGTGCGCCGGGTCGTGCTCCAGCGTGAAGCCGAAGTCCGCCCGTACCGACCGGACCTCGCCGATCGCGCCGTCCGCGACCAGCTCCGCCATCCGCACGATGAGCGGGTTGAACCTGGTCCAGATGGCCTCCATGAAGAACAGCCCGCGCTCGCACGCCAGGTCCACCACGTCCTGCAGCTCGCGCAGGGTCAGCGTGGCCGGCTTCTCGCACAGCACGTGCTTGCCCGCCTCCAACGCCGCGCGGGTCACCGCGTGGTGCTGGACGTGCGGCGTCGCCACGTAGACGACGTCCACGTCCGGGTCGGCCAGCAGGTCGGCGTAGTCGCCGTACGCGCGCGGGATCCCGTGCTTGGCCGCGAAGGACTCGGCCTTGGGCAGCGCGCGCGACGACACCGCGAGCACCTCGACGTCGGGCAGCAGGCGGAGGTCACCGGTGACGACGTCGGCGATGCCGCCCGTCGCCACGACGCCCCAGCGGAGTTTGTTCAGCACGGGACGGGAGCTTAATCGGGCAAGATGGAGGTGTGAGGCTCATCCTGAACCTGATCTGGCTGGTCCTGAGCGGCTTCTGGCTGGCCGTCGGGTACGTGGTCGCCGGCGTGGTGTGCTGCGTGCTGATCATCACCATCCCGTGGGGGCTGGCGTCGTTCCGCATCGCGAACTACGCGTTGTGGCCGTTCGGCCGCACAGTCGTGGACCGGCCCGGCGCCGGCGCGCCGTCCCTGCTCGGCAACGTCGTGTGGATCGTCGTCGCGGGGATCTGGCTGGCCATCGGCCACGTGGTGACCGGCGTGCTGCTGTGCGTGACGATCATCGGCATCCCGCTGGGCGTGGCGAACTTCAAGATGGTGCCGGTCTCCCTGATGCCGCTGGGCAAGGAGATCGTCTCCCTCCCCTGACCCGTCCCCGAACGCGCCCGGGGCCCGGGGCCCGTCAGCCGGTCACCTCGTGCAGGCACAGCACGTTGCCCTCGCTGTCGTGGAACCACGCCGCCTTCTCCGACCCGAGCACGGCGACGTGGTTCACCGTCTTCAGCTCGGGCAGGTCGTAGTCCTCGAACCGCACGCCGCGCCGTTCCAGCTCGCCCATCTCGGCGTCCAGGTCGTCGACCTCGAAGCTCAGCACGGTGTGGCCGCTCTGCGCGCGCTCCTCGGCGGGCATCAGGCCGAGCACGTCGCCCCGGCCGAGCTCGAACAGGCGGGTGCCGTCGTCGCTGCCGCCCAGCGGCGTGAGGCCGAGCCGGTCGGCGTAGAAGTGGGCCGCCCGGTCCGAGTCGGTCACGGGCAGGATCGTCGTGGTCCGCGTCGCGGTGAGCATGTCGCTCCTCCTTGCGGGGTGGAGCCCTCCTGGGGTGGGGCCGTCAGCGGTCGGGGCCCGACTTGCGGGTGGGGCCCGACTTGCGGGTGGGGCAATGCTGCGCCTACTCCGCCTGGTCCGCCAGTTGGACGACCAGGCACGGACCGCCGCTGTAGAGGCCCGCGTCGACCGCCAGCACCTTGTCGTCGGCGTACCGCAGCGGGCCGTCGATCTCCTCCGGCGGCACGCCGAGCTGGTCGGCGATGACGCTGTGCCCGTGCACCACCTCGTGCCCGCCGAGCACCTCGAGCAGCTCGCCCGCCACCAGCGCGCCGTCCGGGCCGCGGAACGCGTAGCGGGTGGTCATCTTGCGCCAGCACTCCCACCAGTGGTCCAGGTCGTCGCCCTTGAGCACGTCCCACACCGCCTCGTTGACCTCGTCGATCGTGTCGCCCCACTCGAGGTAGGCGAGGGTGTCGGAGTGCATCAGCAGGTGCCCGTCGACCTCGGTGAGCACGCGGCGGGAGGTCAGCCACTCGATGTGGGCGTCGGTGAGCCGGTCCTGGTCGCTGCGCAGGCCGCCGTTGAGCAGCCAGCTGCGGGCGAAGCTGCGCGGGGTCGGCGCGCCGGGCACGTTGCGGTCGCCGAACCGGTGCATGCCCAGGAGCAGCACCTCGTGGTTGCCGATGAGCGCGTCGACCTGGCCGCCGCTCTGCTCGGCCAGCCGCATCACGAACTCGATCACCCCGATCCCGTCGGGGCCGCGATCGACGAAGTCGCCGAGGAACCACAGCTCCGCGTCACCGCCGCACCAGTCACCGTCGGCGTCGACCAGGCCCGAGGCGTGCAGGGCGCGGGTCAGCTCGGCGAGGTGCCCGTGCACGTCGCCAACCACGAAGAGCGGTCGTTCCACACCTGCGACGATAAGCGACGCGGGGGTGTGGTGCGCAAAAGTCGATCAGCGCTCGGCCCGGACGCTTCGGCCGCACCACCGCGAACCTCACCCGTCAGGGTGAGATCCGGGTGGTTTGCCGTGACGAAAGCCGGCCGGCGGGCTCTCACCCACCATGAGAGAGCAACTGGAACAGGTCGCCGGCGAACTGGACGAGGCGATGGTCTCGGTGGCCGCGCGGGCGGGCGCGAACTGGCACCCGTGGCAGCACATCGAGTGGCTGCGCCTCCAGGCGGACCTGCTGGACCGCCTGGGCGCGGCGTTCGGCGGCCCCGGCTCGTGCCGCGCCGAACTGCTGCGCGACCGGGCCGAGCGGATGGCCGACCGGATCAACGGGATGCCCTCCGCCGAGGGCGGCTTCCCGTCACGACAGCTTGGGCCACCCGAGCAGCGCGTCCACCTTCGCGCGGTCGCCCGCCACGGTCAGCTCCTCCACCCCGAGGCGCCGCCACAGCAGTAGGTACAGCTGCTCGGCCGTGCCGCTGACCCGGACGTCCGGCTCGCCCCCGGCCAGCCGCGCCGGCCTGGCCGACCCGTCCGTGCCGAGCAGCCACGTCGCGCCGGTGTCGGTCGCCGCCAGCTGGAGCACCAGCGGCCCGCCCTCCCACTCCTTGCCGTTGAGGAAGCGCTCCAGGAACTCGTCCACCCCGTCCGCCGCCAGCTCGGCCGGGATCGGCTCGACCGCGCCCGCCGCCTGCTGGGCGTCCCAGCAGTGCACGACCACCTCGTGCGCCTGCCGCGAGGCCAGCGCCGCCGCCGTGTCGCGCTTCTCCTCGTTCCAGAACACCCACACCGGCGCGTCCGGCCCGCCGACGCGCAGGTAGTCCTCCTGCACGGCGACGAACCGGGCGCTGATCTCCCGCCACCCCTCGATCCGGTCCGGCCCGGTGTCGGCGGCCCGCCGCGCCGCCTCCTCGTCCGGGTACGCGCCCTTGGCCAGCACGACGGCGGTCCACCAGGACTGCACCTCCGCCATGTGCGCGACCAGGTCGTCCACGGTCCAGCCCGGACAGCTCGGCACCGGTGCGCCGAGGTTGCCCACGACCGCCTTGGTGAAGGACCCGCTGTACTCCTCGATGACCGCCAGGTGATTGATTCCCATGGCCGATCAAGCTAGCCCCGACCACCGACTATTCCCGGACGTCGGCCCACGGCTCCGGCCCCGGGCTCAGCCCTCGTCCGCGAGCCCGTCCGGGAAGGGGTTCGCCGAGTTGCCGACCAGGTCCGCGATCGACTTGACCACCCGCGTCGGCCGGTACGGGTACAGCTCGGCCGTCGACTCCGTCGAGATCCCCGTGAGCACCAGGATCGTGCGCAACCCCGCCTCCAGGCCGGACCGCACATCGGTGTCCATCCGGTCGCCGATCATCAGCGTGCTCTCCGAGTGCGCGCCCAGCGCCCGCAGCGCCGACCGCATCATCAACGGGTTCGGCTTGCCGACGTAATAAGGCGCGCGGCCGGACGCGCGTTCGATCAGCGCGGCGATCGAGCCGGTGGCGGGCAGCGAGCCCTCGCGGGACGGGCCGGTGGCGTCCGGGTTCGTCGCGATGAACCGCGCGCCCTCCTCCACCAGCCGGATCGCCTTGGTGATCGCGGTGAAGCTGTAGGTGCGGGTCTCGCCGAGCACCACGTAGTCCGGGTCGCGGTCGGTCAGCACGTAGCCGATCTCGTGCAGCGCCGTGGTCAGGCCCGCCTCGCCGATCACGTACGCCGAGCCGCCCGGCCGCTGCGAGTCGAGGAACTTGGCGGTGGCCAGCGCCGAGGTCCAGATCGCGGACTCCGGCACCTCCAGGCCCGTGCGGGCCAGGCGGGCCCGCAGGTCGCGCTGGGTGTAGATGGAGTTGTTCGTGAGCACCATGAACGGGATGCCGTTCGCGGTCAGCTCGGCGACGAACTCGCTCGACCCCGGGATCGGGTGCTCCTCGTGCACGAGCACGCCGTCCATGTCCATCAGGTAGTTCCACTGAGCGGCCATGGCGGACATGCTGCCGGCTCAGGCCTCGATCACGCGTCGCCGGAACGTTTCGATGAGCGCCTGGTTGTAGCGCTCCAGCACGTCCCGCTCCGCCGGCGTGAAGCGCGACAGCACCTCGCGCAGCGTCTCCTGCGCGCCGACGAACAGGTGGTCGAACTTGCCCCCGTCCGCCACGGTGACCTCGACGAGCACCTTGCGCCGGTCGTGCGGGTCGCGGACCCGCCGCACGTAGCCGGCGCGCTCCAGCCGGTCGATCACGCCGGTCACCGCGCCGGTGGACAGCCCGGACAGCTCGGCGATCTTGCCCGCGGTGATCGGGCCGCTCGCCCGCAGGGCCAGGTCGAGGCACTTCTCGTCGGTCGGCGACAGGCCCATCCGCTCGGCCACCCGGCTGTGGAACAGGACGGTGAGCGCGCTGGTCTCCCGCGCGTAGACGCTGAACCGCTCCAGCACGTCCGCGGGCACCTCGTGCTCACTGCTCATGTCAGGCAATTTAGCGTTCCGACCCGTGGTTCCGGCGAACGTGTTCGGCATCTTCGCCCAACTCACCGCCCGCCGCCGTCCCCCATTTCCACCAGCACCCACAAGTGTCAGCCGATTACCCTGGCAGGGGTGACAGCTGTCGAGTTGGGGCTACCCGCCGTGCGCGGCAACCCGGACACCTCCGAGCGACCGGACTCACCCCTGCTGGTGGACCGGTTCGGCCGGATCGCCACCGACCTGCGCGTGTCGTTGACCGACCGCTGCAACCTGCGGTGCACCTACTGCATGCCCGCCGAGGGCCTGGACTGGCTGCCGAAGCCGGACCTGCTCTCCGACGACGAGCTCACCCGCCTCATCGGCATCGCGGTGACCCGCCTCGGCGTGACCGACATCCGGTTCACCGGCGGCGAGCCGCTGCTGCGGCCCGGCCTGGACGGCGTGATCGCGGCGACCGCGGCGCTCGACCCCCGGCCGCGCATCTCGATGACCACGAACGGGTTGACCTTGGCCAAGCGCGCGGCCGGGTTGGTCGCCGCGGGCCTCGACCGGGTGAACGTCTCGCTCGACACCCTCGACCCCGAGCGCTTCCACCGGCTCACCCGCCGCAACCGGCTGGCGGACGTGTTCGCGGGCCTGGCCGCCGCCCGCGACGCCGGGCTGACGCCGGTCAAGGTGAACACCGTGCTGATGCGCGGCGTGAACGAGGACGAGGCCGTGCCGCTGCTGCGCCACTGCCTGGAGCACGGCTACCAGCTGCGGTTCATCGAGCAGATGCCGCTCGACCCGCAGCACGGCTGGAACCGCGACGACATGGTCACCGCCGAGGAGATCCTCGAGTCCCTGAGCACCGGGTTCACCCTGACGCCCGAGCCGGGCGAGCGGGGCGGCGCGCCGGCCGAGCGGTGGCTGGTGGACGGCGGCCCGGCCGTGGTCGGCGTGATCGCGTCGGTCACCCGGCCGTTCTGCTCGGCGTGCGACCGGACCAGGCTCACCGCCGACGGCCAGGTGCGGAACTGCCTGTTCAGCCGGTCGGAGACGGACCTGCGGGCGTTGCTGCGCGGTGGCGCGTCGGACGAGGACATCGCGCACGTGTGGCGCGGCAACTCGTGGGCCAAGGCCGCCGGGCACGGCATCAACTCGGCCGGGTTCAGCCAGCCCGACCGGCCCATGAGCGCGATCGGAGGGTGAGGTGCGGCTGACGGTGCGGTACTTCGCGGGCGCCAGGGCGGCGGTGGGCGTGGCGGAGGAGAGCTTCGAGCTGCCCGGCGACGCGGCCACGGTGCGGGCCGCGATCGAGGCGGTCCGCGGCCGGCACGGCGCGGAAGCGGCCCGCGTGCTGCCCGCGTGCAGCTACCTGTTGGACGGTGTGGCCGTTCGCGATCATGACACGGCCGTGTGGTCCGGGGCGCAACTCGACGTGTTGCCACCCTTCGCCGGGGGATGAGGCTTCTCCACCCTTGCGGCTTAGTACGTGAGCTAAACCTCACTTACGGTGATTGATCTCGGCGAATCTCGGAACGGAAACAGACCGGTAACGGTGCCCTGAGCTGCCTAAACGGGACAGTCGGGGAGTCACTCGGTCGCGTTACAGTGACGTGCGTCACATGGCAGATCATTTGGCGCGAGCCTCCCGGTTACGTACCGTCGCTTCTCGGTTGGCCCCGACCGACCAGAGCTAGACCGGGACGCCTCGCACCGAACCTGTCCAACGGTGTCCCGGAACACCCCCGAGCGAGAGACAACCACCGGACAGGGATCAAGCCGAACGGCGTACCGGGCCCGAACCCGAGCCGGACGCGCAGGTGCGGGTGGACGAGAGGGAAATGGCTTCTTACCGAGGCAAGCACCGTCCGACCACCAGTTCCACCGCCCGGAGCATCGCGAAGGTCGCCGTCGCCGGCGTCATCGTCGGCGCGCCGCTGGCCATGGCCGCCGGCACCGCGAACGCGCAGTCCGGCGTCAACTGGGACGCGGTCGCCGCGTGTGAGAGTGGCGGCAACTGGAGCATCAACACCGGCAACGGCTACTACGGCGGCCTGCAGTTCCTGCCGTCCACGTGGACCGCGCACGGTGGTTCCGGAATGCCCCACCAGGCTTCCCGCGAGGAGCAGATCCGCGTCGCGGAGAACGTGATGAAGACCCAGGGCATCGGCGCCTGGCCCGTCTGCGGGCCGAAGGGCCTCGGCGGCGCCCCCGCGCCCGCCAGGACCGCCCCGGCCCCGGCGCAGCCGCGTCAGGCCGCCCCCGCGCCGGTCCAGCAGGCCGCGCCGGTCCAGGAGGCCCCCGCTCCCGTGACCGTGGCGCTGCCGTCCTCCAACCCGAACGGCGACTACGAGATCAAGGCCGGCGACAGCCTGTCGAAGATCGCGGAGGAGCTGAAGGTCGAAGGCGGCTGGGCCAAGCTGCACGAGCTCAACAAGCAGTTCATCCCGAACGCCGACCTCATCCTGCCGGGTCACAAGATCGCCACCAAGTGATCCGTGGCCGGCGCGAGTCGGTGCACGACGGAACAGGGACCCCGGACCGCCCCCCTCGGCGATCCGGGGTCCCCGACCCGTTTCCGGGCTGAGTTCCCGTCGCTCCCGTCACCGAGTTGTCGTCGCCCCGGTCGGACCTGCCGGTCGCGGGTCCGCACCGGGTTGTCGTCGCCGGGATCTCGTCGCCGGGTTCCCCGTGGCCCTGGTCAGGGCATGTTGACCCACTCGTCGGTGCCGTCGGTGAAGACCTGGCGCTTCCACACCGGCAGCCGCCGCTTCACCTCGTCGACGAGCTCCGAGCACACCGCGAACGCCTCACCCCGGTGGTCGGCGGACACGGCGCAGGCCAGCGCCACGTCCCCGATCGCGAGCGGACCGACCCGGTGCGACACGGCGACGGCCCGCACGCCCTCGAACCGGGCCACCACGTCCGCCACCACCTCGGCCACCACCGCGCCGGCCGTCGGGTGCCCGACGTACTCCAGCTCGCGCACGGACCGCCCGTGGTCGTGGTCGCGCACCACCCCGGCGAACGTCACCACCGCGCCCGCCGCCGCGTGCTCCACGAGCTTGGCGTGCTCGTCCACGGACAGCGGCTGATCGCTGACGGTCGCGCGCAGGACCTCGGTCATGCGTGGTCACCTCCGGACACCTGGTCGACGGCGTGCTCCAGCACGGTCGCGAGCACCTCCAGCCCGTCGCGCACCCCGCCGGTCGAGCCCGGCAGGTTCACCACGAGCGTGCGGCCCGCCACACCGGCCACCCCGCGCGACAGCACGGACGTCGGCACGCGGGGCCAGCCTGACATGCGGATGGCGTCGGCCACACCCGGGACCTCGAAGTCCAGCACCGACCTGGTCGCCTCCGGCGTGCGGTCGGTGGGGCTCACGCCCGTGCCACCGGTCGTGATGACGACCGCGACACCGTCCGCCACGGCCGCCCGAAGCGCCTCGGCCACCGGCTCGCCGTCCGGCACGACCACCGGGTCCGGCACGTCGTAGGACCGCTCCCGCAGCCACGCCACGATGATCGGCCCGCCGCGGTCGGCGTACACACCGGCGGACGCCCGGTTCGACGCCGTGATCACGCGCGCGGTCCGGACCGCGGGGCCAGGCGTCACGGGCGCGGAGCCGGCCGTCACGGGCGCTCCCACAGGCCGGTCTTGCCGCCCTCCTTGCGCTCGACCCGCACCGCGTCCAGCGACGCCGCCGGGTCGACCGCCTTCACCATGTCGTGCAGCGTCAGCCCGGCCACCGACACGGCCGTCAACGCCTCCATCTCCACGCCCGTGCGGTCCGTCGTGCGGACGGTCGCGGTGATGCGCACCTCGGCGTCGCCGAGCACGAGGTCAACCTTCACCCCGGACAACGCGATCGGGTGACACAGCGGCACCAGCTCCCAGGTCCGCTTGGCCGCCATGATCCCGGCGATGCGGGCCGTGGCCAGCGCGTCGCCCTTCGGCAGCCCGTCGCTGCCCAGCAACGCCACCACCTCGTCCGTCGTGCGCAGGACACCGGAGGCCACCGCCGTGCGCGTGGTCGGCTCCTTCTCGGACACGTCGACCATGCGTGCCGCGCCGGCGGCGTCCAGGTGGGTGAACTGGTTGCTCATACCCGCGATGCTAGGCGGATTCGGTGGCGGCCTTCCGGACCGCCTCGGCGACCGCGGGCGCGACCGAGGTGTCGAACACGCTGGGCACGATGAACGACGCGTTGAGGCGTTCGCCGTCCACCACGTCGGCGATGGCGTTGGCCGCCGCGATCAGCATCGAGTCCGTGATCGTGCGGGCGTGGGCGTCGAGCAGGCCCCGGAACACGCCCGGGAACGCCAGCACGTTGTTGATCTGGTTCGGGAAGTCGCTGCGCCCGGTGGCCACGACGGCGGCGTGCTTCTGCGCCTCCATCGGGTCGATCTCCGGGTCCGGGTTCGCCAGCGCGAACACGATCGCGTCGCTGTTCATCGTGGCGACCTGCTCGGCGCCGAACAGGTTCGGCGCCGACACGCCGATGAACACGTCCGCGCCGACCAGCGCGTCGTGCAGCCGGCCGCTGACGTTCTCCTTGTTGGTCGACGCGGCGACGGACTTCAGGTTGTCGTCCAGCCCCGGCCGGTCGCGGTGCACGATGCCGTCCACGTCGACCGCCACCACGTCGCCGGGCTCCTGCTTGAGCAGCAGCCGGATGATCGCGCTGCCCGCCGCGCCGACCCCGCACACCACGACCTTGCAGTCGGTGATCTTCTTGCCGACCACGCGCAGGGCGTTGCGCAGCGCGCCGACCACGACGATCGCGGTGCCGTGCTGGTCGTCGTGGAAGACCGGGATGTCCAGCTTCTCCCGCAGCCGCGCCTCGATCTCGAAGCAGCGCGGCGCGGCGATGTCCTCCAGGTTGATGCCGCCGTAGACCGGCGCGATCAGCTCGACCGCGCGGATGATCTCCTCGGTGTCCTGGGTGTCCAGGCAGACCGGCCAGGCGTCGACGCCGGCGAACTTCTTGAACAGCGCGGCCTTGCCCTCCATCACGGGCAGCGCGGCGGCCGGGCCGATGTTGCCGAGGCCGAGCACGGCCGAGCCGTCGGTGACCACGGCGACCGTGTTGCGCTTGATGGTGAGCCGGCGGGCGTCGTCCGGGTTCTCCGCGATGGCCATGCAGACGCGGGCGACGCCGGGCGTGTAGGCGCGGGAGAGGTCGTCGCGGTTGCGGAGCGGCACCTTGGACGAGATCTCGATCTTGCCGCCGAGGTGGACCAGGAACGTCCGGTCCGACACCTTGCGGACCACGATCCCGGGCAGCAGCTCCAGGGTGTCGGTGATGTCCTTGGCGTGGTTGGCCGACAGCGCGTTGCAGGTGAGGTCGATGATCACCCGGTCGGTGTGCGACTCGACGACGTCGAACGCGGTGATCACGCCGCCCGCCCGGCCGACGGCCGAGGTGAGGTCGCCGGCGGCCGACGCCGACGGCGGGGCCTCCAGCCGGACGGTGATCGAGTAACCAGGGCCGGGGACCGGCATCGAACCTCCCAGAACAACACAGCTCAAGAGGGATCGAGCGTAGTCCGCGCGGATATACGGAACGCGCGCGGCTCGACGGCCGCGCGCGTCCGGGCTAGCGGTTGATCTCCGTCACGGGGTGGTGGTAGCCGAGCTCTTCGACCGGCAGCGGGAAGGTGACCTTGCCGAACGGGGACATCGCGCCCTGCACGTCGCTGGCCAGCTCGGACACGGCGTACTTGCCGTCGGCGGGCGGCTCCGGCCAGTGCGGGTCGATGCGCTCGGGGCGGGCCTTGGCCACGGTTCCTCCTCGGTCGTGCCTTCGTCGGGACAAGTGTGCCTCATCCGCCCGGGTGACGACGCGCGGTGCCCGGCGGCGAAAAGCGAGAGCCACGTCACCGGTGTGATCCCTACCCTCGGGCCGGTGAGCGACACGACGGCACTGCTCAACGTGGTCGACATCGAGGCCACGTGCTGGGCGGGCGACCCGCCGCCCGGCCAGGTGAGCGAGATCATCGAGATCGGCCTGACCGCGGTCGACCTCGCGTCGGGCGAACGGGTCGGCAAGCACCGGCTCCTGGTCCGACCGCGGCGTTCCGCGGTCAGCCCCTTCTGCACCGAGCTGACCGGCCTGACGCAGGCGGAGGTCGACGGCGGCGTGCACTTCGCCGAGGCGTGCCGGCAGCTGGCCGTCGAGCACCGGGCCGGTTCGAGGCCGTGGGCGAGCTGGGGCGACTACGACCGCAGGCAGTTCACGCGGCAGTGCGGGGCGACGGGCGTGCCGTACCCGTTCGGTAGGCGGCACTGGAACGCGAAGCTGGTGTTCACGCGGGCGCACGGGCTGCGCAAGCGCCCGGGGATGGCGCAGGCCCTGCGGATCGCCGACCTGCCGCTGGAGGGCAGGCACCACCGCGGCGCGGACGACGCGTGGAACATCGCCGCCCTGGTCCTGCACCTGACCGGTCGCGACGCCTGGCCGGCCGAACCCACCGCGGACTGACGCCGGGCGGGGTCCGGCGATTCCGGCCGACCGCAGGGTTGCGGGGGCTGGCCGGCCCGGTGCGGGTGGTCGGCATATACCGTGGTGAGGATGTCCGGCACGACCCTCGCCGAGTGGCTGCGGGCGCAGGACGACTCCGCGCTCGTGGCTCTGCTGCGCGCCCGGCCGGACCTGGCCACGCCCCCACCGGCGGACACGACCGTGCTCGCCACCCGCATCGGGTCGCGGGCGTCCGTGGCGCGGGCCTGTGAAGACCTCGACACGCTGACGTTGACCGTCCTCGAAGCGCTGCTGGTGCTGGACGCCGACCTCGCGCCGGTCGGCCGGACCGCCGTGCAGGAGCTGTTCGGGCCGACCGACATCAGCGCGCCGCTCGACGCGCTGCGCGCCCGTGCCCTGCTCTGGGGCGGCGACCACGCGCTCAGCACCCCGCCGGCCAGCCGTGACGCGGTCAACCCGTTCCCCTGCGGCCTCGGCCGCTCGGTGCCCCGGCTCGCCACCGCCGACCTCACCGCCCTCGACCCCGACGAGCTCCGCGTCCTGCAGACCCTCGCGGCCGGTCCGCCCGTCGGCCAGACCAAGGACGCCGCGCACGTCGTCTCCCTCGCGGGAGCCCGCACGCCGATCCAGAAGCTGCTCGCCCGCGGCCTGCTGGTCCGGCGCGACGCGCAGACCGTCGAGCTGCCCCGCGAGATCGGGCTGAAGGTGCGCGGCGACCGACCGCTCGGCGCGATCCAGACCACCGAACCGCCGCTCACCACGTTCCGCCGCGACCCGTCCGACGTCGACCACACCGGCGGCGGGGAGGCGTTGGAGCTCTGCCGGCACGTGGAGACGCTGCTCAAGAGCTGGTCGGAGGACCCGCCGGCGGTGCTGCGGTCGGGCGGCGTCGGCGTGCGGGAGCTGCGCAAGCTCGCCAAGGACCTCGACGTGGACGAGCGCCGGGCCGCGCTGCTGGTCGAGCTGGTCGTCAACGCGGGCCTGGTCGCCGACACCGAGGGCCTCGAACCCGAGTGGGTGCCCACCACGCAGACCGACGCGTGGCTGGTCGCCGCGCCCGAGCACCGGTGGGCGACGCTGGCCCAGGCGTGGCTCGACCTGCCCCGGCTGCCCGGTCTGATCGGGCGGCGCGACGACCGGGACCGGCTGCTCAACCCGCTGGCGCCGGAGCTGAACCGGCCGGGCGCGCCCCGTGACCGCAAGCGCATCCTCGAGGCGCTGGCCGCGTTGGAGCCCGGCACCGCCGTGATGGAGCCGGACGAGCTGGCCGCCGTGCTGGCGTGGCGGGCGCCGCGGCGTGGCGGGCGGCTGCGCGACGAGCTGGTGCGGTGGACCGTGGACGAGGGCACGCAGGTCGGCGTCCTCGCGCACAACGCCATCACCGCCCAGGGCCGCACGCTGCTGTCCGAGGGTCCCGGCGCGGCGGCGAAGCGGCTGGGCGACGCGCTGCCCGCGCCGGTCGACCACGTGCTGGTGCAGGCCGACCTGACCGTGGTCGCGCCCGGGCGGTTGGACCCGGAGCTGGCCGACGAGATCGCGCTGGTCGCGGACGTCGAGTCGGCCGGCAGCGCCACCGTCTACCGGGTGCGCGAGGGCTCGGTGCGGCGGGCGTTCGACGCCGGGCGCAGCGCCGCCGACCTGCACGAGCTGTTCAAGACCCGGTCGCGCACGCCGGTGCCGCAGTCGTTGACGTACCTGATCGACGACGCGGCGCGAAAGCACGGCCGGTTGCGGGGTGGTGCGGCCGGGTCGTTCCTGCGCTGCGACGACCCCGTGCTGATCACCGAGGTGATGTCGCACGCCGCGGCCGAGCGGTTGGCGCTGCGCAAGATCGCGCCGACCGTGCTGGTCAGCCCGTTGCCGCTGGCGGAGGTGCTGGACGGGTTGCGCGAGGCCGGTTTCGCGCCCGCCGCCGAGGGCCCGGACGGCCACGTGCTGGACCTGCGGGCCGGTGGCCGGCGGATCGCGGGCAAGGGGCGGCGCAGGCCGGTGCAGCCGGGCGCGCCGTCGGACGAGCAGCTGGACGAGCTGGTGCGGCTGGTGCGGGCGGGCGACCGCGCGGCGACGACCACCGGCGGTGCGCGGGTCTCGGTGCCGGGTCACCTGGGCGCGGGACCGTCGGCCACGCTCGCGTTGCTGCAGCGGGCGGCGCGGGAGGGTCGCAGCGTGCTGGTCGACTTCGTGGACGGCCACGGCACGGCGGCCCGCCGCGTGATCACGCCGCAGGTCGTGGGCGGTGGCGTGCTGGAGGGCGTCGACGTCAGCTACGGCGAGGTGCGCCGGTTCCCCCTGCACCGCATCACGTCCGCCGCCCTGGTCGAGGGTGACGACGCGTAACCCCCCGTTCGGCACTGATGATCACCCGATCGGTGAACCCTTCACGCCCTAGCGTCGAGTCGCGGCGCTCGCGCCGCACACCACCCGTGCGTCGAACGGCCGGGCCACCCCCGCCTGCTCGGGCACGTCGAAGGGCGGCCTCCTACGAGGAGACCGCCCTTCGACGTGGTGGCACCGCCGGGACAAGGAGAGGCCGCGATCGGCGGAGCTGGTGCGAACGCGACGTCCCGGTGGCCGATCGGAGGTTCGCCCGAGCACCTCGCCGACCGCACGCACGCCCGTGGAGGGACTGACCGATGGCTCGTTCGTGGAAGGACGTCAAGGCGGACAAGGCTCGCCGTGACGGCGAAGCCGGCCGCGACATGGCACGCGCCCGTGAAGACGCGCGCAACCGGACGCAGGCGTTCATCCTCGGCTTCCGCCTGGCCCAACCGGACGACCGACGAGGACCGTCGCCGAGCCAGGTCGACGGACGCTGAAGGGCGGCCTCCTACGAGGAGACCGCCCTTCGACGCGAAACCGTCACCACCCGCACCGGCCGACCGGGAAGCCGATCAACCCGCGCGGACCGACATCCACTGGCGCATGGCGTGCTCGACCAGCGTGATCAACGTCTGCTTGGTCGACTGCCGGTTGCGCGCGTCGCACGTCACTATCGGCACCGACTGGTCGATCGTCAACGCCTCCCGGACATCCTCGATCCGGTGGTGCAGCAGACCGTCGAAGCAGTTCACCCCGACCACGTACGGCAACTGCCGGTCGTCGAAGAAGTCGATCGACGCGAACGCGTCCGCCAACCGACGCGTGTCCACCAGCACGATCGCACCGATCGCACCCTTCACCAGGTCGTCCCACATGAACCAGAACCGGTGCTGACCCGGTGTCCCGAACAAGTACAGGATCAGATCCTGGTCCAACGACACCCGACCGAAGTCCATGGCCACCGTCGTGGTGACCTTGTTCGGCGTCGCCGAGAGGTCGTCGACCCCCGCACTGGCCTCCGTCATCACCGCTTCGGTGGTCAGCGGAACGATCTCCGACACGGAACCGACGAACGTAGTCTTGCCCACGCCGAAGCCACCGGCCACCACGATCTTCGCGGAGGTCGTCGGCTTCCGTTCGCCATCGGCCGCGTTGGGGCTAGAGCCTGCGAAGCCCACTGAGCACCCTCTCAAGGAAATCAATGGACGGCTTGTCCCCCGTGATCAAGCCACCCTGATGAATCAAAACCAAACCCATGCTCGCCATGTCGCCGATCAACACCCTGGCCACGCCGAGCGGGAGCCGGAGGTGGGCGGCGACCTCGGCCACCGACCTGGTGTCGGTGCACAGCCCGCAGATCGACCGGTGCTCGGGGAGCACGGCCGCGTCGCGTTCGAGACCTCGCTCGCTGGTCGACACCAGCGCCTCGATCGCGAGGTCGTAGTCGGGCCGGGTCCGGCCACCGGTCCGGGTGTACGGGCGGACCAGCGACCCGGACTCCGCCGCGGGGTTCTCCTCGCGCCGCACGACCGGCTGCGGGCCGGTCGTGTAGGGCACCTGTTCCGGCACGCTGTCCGGCAGGCCGTGCGCGCCGAAGAGATCGGCTCCCGGACCTCCGAACAGGCCGCTGCCGTACCCGTCGATGTCGAACCGGTTGGGAACGTCGTCGTAGTCGTACGACGAGTCGTCAACCTCACGCTGAGACATATCGCCTTGCCCCTGCCCTGTGCCTTCGACCCGTGACCGCTGCGCCTGTTCCGCCCGGCGGCCTCGCCACGAGTTGGGTGCGTCCTCGGCTTCCTCGTCCTGTGCGGGGTCGGCATCCGGCTCAGCGAATTGGAAGCCGCCGACCGCCCACTCCTGGTAGTCGAAGTTCCTACCGAAGCGTCGGCCGCCGGCGCCAGATCGTTCAGCCATTTACCTTCACCCCCACGATCTCATGAGGATCTACCGCCGAACCACGCCCTGGAGCTGCGCGCGCAGCTCCGGGGTGAGCTGCTGGCCCACGCGCTCGACCAGCAACGTCATCTCGTACGCGACGAGGCCGATGTCGCAGTTGGGGGCCGCGAGCACCGCGAGGCACGACCCGTCGCTGATCGACATCAGGAACAGGTAGCCCCGTTCCATCTCGACCACGGTCTGGTTGACCGTGCCCGCCTCGAAGCACCGAGCCGCGCCCGCCGTGAGGCTGACGAGCCCGGATGCCACGGCGGACAGCTGTTCGGCGCGGTCGCGGGGCAGGCCCTGCGAGCCGGCGAGCAACAGCCCGTCCGCCGACACGACCACGGAATGTGCCACACCGGGAACCCGGCGCACGAAGTCGGTGATAAGCCAACCAAAGCTGCCTGGCTGAGCTGCGGTCGTCACTCCTGCTCCTCGTCTTGCCGGCTCGACATGTCACCAGCGTAAGCGTCGATCAAAGCGTGTCGCCCTCGACGGACGCCCTGCTGAAGACTCGACATGCGTCCACGGATCGCGTCAGCCGATCGTGGTGGCAGCGGGGGCCGCTGCGGTTGCCGCTCCGAGGCCGTCGGCTTCGGTGCGGCGGATCCCGGCACAAGCTGAGCCTTGGGCACCCGCTTGGGCAACCCCGCCTGTGTCGTGGTCTCGGGCGCCTTGTTCAGCAAGGCCTGTGCCGCCTGCCAGCCCTCGTCGGCGGGGGATTCCCACACCGCCTCGGCGGCGGGCGCGGCCGGCTCGGGTTCGGCGACCGGTTCGGGCTCGGTCACGCGGGACACCTCCGCGGCGCGCTTGGGCAGGTTGTTGGGTGATCCGGGCCGCCGCTTGGGCAGCCCGCCCTCGGTCAGACTAGTGCCCTCGGCGCGGTCGGTCGTCGCTTCGCCCCGTTGGGGCAGCGCACCGCCCTCCGGCTCGCGCCTGGGCTGGGCGTTCTGGCCCGAGTCGAGCAGCCCTCGCGAGGGCAGCGGGTCGGCCGACGTGGTGGGCGCGACCGGCGGGATCGGGCGCGGCCTGCGGGTCGGCAGCGCCGACTCGACCGGCTCCGGCTCCGCGGCCGGCGCCGGTGGCACCGCCTGCGCGGTCGCCGCCGACGTCTCGCTGCCCACGGCCTGGAACCACTGCGAGAGGACCGCCTCGTAGATCGGCAGCCGCTCGGTCGGCGCGTCCAGGTCGCGGTCGACCTCCCTGGCCGCGGGCGCGGCCTGCGGGGCCGAGCCGTTGCGGTGCGCGGGCTCCGGGGCGGGCTCGGGCTCCGGTTCGACGAGGAAGCCGCTGTCCAGCGGCGCGAACTGGGTGGTCTCGAAGCCGTGCTCGTAGTCGGCGTCGTGCTCGGAGCGGTCCTCGTAGGCGGTGAACAGGGTCGGCTCGCCGAACGAGCCCTCCGGCTCCCGCTCCACGTCGCGCTCGTCCGCCGCGCGCATCCACGGCTGCGACACCTCGGCGGGGGTCTCCTCGGGCGCCTGCCCGAACGCCGGCGCCTCGCCGAAGGCGGGCACGCGGGCCGGGTCCTGCTCGCCCTGGCCCTGCACGAAGCTCACCGGGAACGCCGGCTCCTCCTCGACGCGCGGCAGGCTCGGGAAGCTCGCGTCGTCGTCCAGGCGGGACACGGTGCCGGTGCCGAACGCGCCGGCGATGCCGGACGCGCGCTGCGCCGTCGTCCCGAACCCGGAGTCGCCGAAGCCAGCGGCGTCGCCGAACCCGGCCGAGTCGCCGAACCCGGCGTCCGCGAAACCGGAGTCGCCGAACGCCGAGGCGGGCTCGGCGCCCATCGGGGAGCCCATCGCGCCGGGCGAGGCGACCAGCGTGTCGGGCACGAGCACGAGCGCGGTGGTGCCGCCCTCGATGTCCTCGTTCGACCGCAGCCGCACCTTGATGTCGTGCCGCTTGGCCAGCCGCGCGACCACGTACAGGCCCATCCGGCGGGACACCGCGACGTCCACGTCCGGCGGGTCGGCCAGCCGCTCGTTGGCGTCGTTGATCTCCTGCTCGCCCATGCCGACGCCGCGGTCCTGGATCTCGATCGCCAGCTCGCCCTTGCGGGTGCGGGCGGTGCGCACGGTGACCTTCGTCACCGGGTCGGAGAACGCGGTGGCGTTGTCGAGCAGCTCCGCGATCAGGTGCACGAGGTCGTTGACCGCGCGGCCCTGGACGGTGAGCTCGGGGGTCTGGCCGACCTGCACGCGGGCGTACTGCTCGACCTCGGACACCGCGGCGCCGAGCACCTCGGCGGCCGGGACCGGGCGGGTCAGCCGCCGGGACAGGTCCGTGCCGGACAGGACCAGCAGGTTCTCGCTGTTGCGCCGCATGCGGGTGGCGAGGTGGTCCAGCTCGAACAGGCTGGCCAGCTGGTCGGGGTCCTGCTCGTCCTGCTCCAGCCGGTCGATCAGGTTCAGCTGGCGCTCGACCAGGGCCTGCGAGCGGCGGGACAGGTTGACGAACATCGAGTTGACGTTGTCGCGCAGGAGGGCCTGCTCGGCGGCCAGCCGCACGGCCTCGCCGTGCACCGCGTCGAACGCCCGGGCCACCTGGCCGACCTCTTCGCGGGTGGTGATCGGCACCGGCGCGATGGCCGTCTTCGCCGCTTCCTGCGGGTTCGGGTCGGCGAGGATCCGGTTGACCGCCTCGGGCAGGCCGTGGTCGGCCACCGCGAGCGCGGTGCGGCGCAGCGTGCGCAGCGGGTTGAGGATCGAGCGGGCCACGAACAGCGCCATGACCAGGGCCAGCAGCAACGCGCCCAGCACGATGCCGGAGTCGCGGAACGCCGCGGCGCGGGCCACGCCGGTCAGCTCGTCGGTCCGGTTCTGCAGCTGCTCCAGCAGCAGGTTCTCCACGTCCCGGGTGAGGTTCACGGTCAGCGTGGACGCGATGTCCCACTTCTCCGGGCGCAGCGACGTCATCGGCTTGTCGGCGGCGGCCAGGTTCAGCGCCGTCTCCTGCATGTCGTTCGCGGTGTCGACGATCAGACCCGTGACGGTGTCGTCGTAGATCTTCGCCTGGTCGGCCGTGGCGGACTTGCGGAAGTCGTTGCGGGCCGCGTCCAGCTCGGCGTTCGCGGCCAGCAGCTGGCGTTCCTGGCCCGGGCCGAACGCGCCGCGCTGGAAGACGTCGAGCATGATGCCGCGCTTGCGCGACTCCTGCTCCTTGATGCGGGCAATGGCGTTGGTGGCCAGGTGCAGCCGCACGAGCTCGGGCTCGTTGATGCCGGCGATGGCCTGCTCGCCGAGGTCGAGGAGGCTCTCCACGGACTCGGAGTAGGTGCGCATCACGGCGTCGGACGGGTACTGCGTCTCGCGGACCGCGTTGCGGAGGCTGTTGAGCCGGTTGAGCTGGCTGGACGCCCGGCGGAACCGGGTCACCACCTCGTCGTCGAGGTCGGCGCTGAGGTCCACGATCTTGGCGTTGAGGGCCTGGACGGTGTCCTCGACGCGGCGCAGCTGGCGGTCGAGGACCACGCGGTCGAGCTGCTTGCCCGACGCCACGTGGCTCGCGCTCAGGTCGCGCTCGCGCTGCAGCTGCTGCACCAGGTCGGCGACCGCCGACTCCAGCTGGATCTGGTTCGCGAGCCGGTTGAGGTCCGCCGCGTCGGCGAGGTCCGAGTTCACGCGCAGGCCGCCGAGAGCGACCGCGGCGATGGTCGGGATCAGCAGGACGGCCGTCAGCTTGGTGGGCAGTCGCCAGTTGCGCAGGCGCCAGCCGGCCGTGCGGGTCGGCTCGACCCGTCCGGCCGCGGTCGAGCCCGTCGTCGGTCCCGTTTGCTCGGTCACAGTTCCATCACTCAGCGCAACCAGTCCGTCACCCGTTCCGGGCCTTTCGGAGCGCGGTGTAATCCCCACGCCTGACTGGCTGGGACCTCTCTCTCGACGGGCCACCCTGGGCTTCCTCTTCCGGCAGCAGTGGTTCCGGCCTCTCCCCCGCGGACCGAAGCATGGACTCGAATTCGGGCCGAATTGCAGCACAGGAGCGGTGGTGCCGGCTAGTCACCCCCACCCCTCGCGGGGACACGACGGTCTGCGACGACCTGTGCCACCAGCCGGGGAGCGTAGTGCTCGACCCCAGCCCCGGGGAAGACTCCGGAAGCACTCACCGTATCGGAGCAGGGCTGTCGTTTCATACCTCCGGGTGGTTACCATCCCGGACATCGACAAGTGCGTCGAGAAATTCGTTGATCAAAAGACCCCGCTCTCGAGGTCATCCCGGCGAGAGGTGCCATGCCTACCCCAGCGCGTGTTCTGCGACGTGCGGCAGCGTTGTTCGCTTGTGCCGCCACCTTGACGGCGTGCGGACTGATCCCCGGCACCGACGGGAACAGCCGCCCCGAGGTGGAACGCAACACACTGCGCATCGGTGTGCTGCCGGTGGTGGACGTCGCACCGCTGCGCCTCGCGTTCAACAACAAGCTGTTCGAGAAGGCCGGGTTGCAGGTGCAGCTGGTGCCGCTGAACAACGAGTCCGAGGGCATCAAGCAGCTCGACACCACGCTGGACCTGACCTGGGCGACGCACGTCACGCTGTTCCGCAGCTACGCCGAGGGCACCCAGCTGCAGCTGCAGGGCGAGGCGTACCAGGCGGGCGCGAACACGATGGCGCTGGTCACGCTCGACCCGAACTACGACAGCCCCGGCAAGCTGCCCAACCCGCGCATCGCGGTGCCGTCGACCGGTGACGTCGGCGCGCTGACCACGAAGGCCGTGCTCAAGACGGCGGGCGTGGAGAAGCAGCGGATCAGGCCGTCCGAGATGCCGTTCGAGCAGATGGTCTCCGCGATGCAGGCCAAGCAGGTCGACGCGGCGTGGATGACCGAGCCGTACATCACGCAGGCCCAGGCAGGGGCAGGTGCGCGCATCCTCACCGACACCGCCGTCGGCCCGACCAAGGACTTCCCCATGTCCGGGTACGCGTCGAGCAAGAAGTTCGCCGACGGCAACCCGCGCACGCTGGCCCTGTTCCGGCAGGTCCTGCGGGACGCGCAGGAGGCGGCGTCGAACGACAAGCTGTCCGTGCAGAACGCGCTGACCGGCTACATGGACGTCGACCAGCAGACCGCGGCGCTGGTGTCCGTCGGCACGTTCCCGCTGTCGCTCAACCCGGTCCGGCTGCAGCGCGTCGCCGACATGATGGACACCGAAGAGGTGCTGCCGGAGCGGTTGGACGTCGGCGGGTTGTTGCCGCCTGGAACCACCAACTGACTCACCGTCAGCGAAACTCGTGCGATAGGGGCCTTCCCATTGCGGGAAGGCCCCTTGTTCTTTTCGATTTCCGCGTCGGTTGGAACTCGATCCGGCGGCGACCGCGTCACGACGCGGTCACTCGATCAAGCTTCCGTCAAGCAGATCGTCGTAGCGGGCTGTGAGTAAACGGTCACGGTGTCGCCACTCTCGCACTCGTTCTCGTCCGCCCGGCCCCGCACGACCTTGCCCACCTTGTACGAGGCGCTCGAATCGCAGGTCACCTTGGTGGTTTTGGCCGCGACAATCGTGCCGTCCTCCTTGAAGCAGTCGCCCTCCTCCGCGTTGAGCATCAGGCACAGCTTGAAGCCGTTGCTGCGCCGACCGCCACGGTCGGAGTACTCGGAGTAGTCGCCGGGCGGGCAGGAGTCGGTGCTGCTGTCCAGGTTGGCGGCCACCTTGAAGGCCGCCTCGGGCGACGAGCACTCGATCTTCTCGACGTCGGCGTCCGTGACCGAGGCGGAGATGACCTTGATGCAGTCGCCCGCCTCGGCGCCCGACGGGCCGGTGATGTTCGCGATGATGCCCGCGACGACGATGCCCACGATGCCCAGCGCCACGACCGCGACCAGCGCTTTCGCGCCGCGGGACGTGCCCTTGGCCGGCGGGGGCGGGAACTGCTGCGGGTAACCGGGCTGGCCGAACTGGCCGGGCTGGCCGGGCTGGCCGAACTGGCCGGGCTGACCCGGGTACTGGGGCCCGCCCGGGAATTGGCCCTGGTCGGGGTGCTGGGGCTGCGCGTACTGCGGCGGCTGGTCCGGGTAGCCGGGCATCGGCTGGTAGCCGGGGGCCTGCTGCGCGTGACCGGGCTCCTGCCCGTACCCCGGCTGCGGGTAGGGCTGCTGGTGGGGCTGCTGCGGGTACGACTGGTGCGGGTAGGGCGGTGGGGCCGGGAAGCCCTGCGGCGACGACGGCGGACCCCAGCCGGGCTGCTGGGGTGGCGGGAAGCCGTGGGGCGGCTGGTCGGGTGGGGTGGTCACCTGGCGTTCCTCTCGACTGCGAACGAGCGGAACGTACCCTCGCGCGCCGCGTGGGCGCAGCGATTTCAGCCCTTGTCGGACGCGCGGACCAGGCAGAACGTGACGGAGGGCTCCACGTAGGTCAACTTCTGGCCGTTGGCGCACTCCACCGGCTCACGGGCCACGTTCGCCACCCGGATCGCCATGGCGGCCGTGCACTCCACCTTCTTCATCCCCGACTCGCGGTCGCCCTGGTAGCAGGCGCCCTGCACGAAGTTGGGCATCAGGCACAACGTCTCCGCGAGCGTGAAGACCGTGTACGGCGCGCCGCCCGTGGGGCACTGCGAGCCCTGGTCGACGACCTTGGCCACCCGCACGTTGGCCTCGTGGGCCCCGCAGTCGAGCGGCCGGTACCTGGCGACACCCTTCTCGGCCTTCTCGATGTGCCCGCAGCCGCCCGGCTCGGCGCGCTCGGGCCCGCCGGTGAGCAGCGTGAACGCGAACGCGCCCGCCACCACGACCGCGACCACCCCGAGGCCCCACCCGATCTTCCGCATGGAACAGGGCATCGGCACGGTCGCGCGCCGGGTTGAGCGGGTTCACCCGCCGGTGGTCACGGGCGTCACATCTCGGCGGGCGCCAGGCAGTACGTGACGGGCGGCTCCGGGTAGGCCATGCCCGCGCCGTCGGGGCAGGCCTCCAGGTCCGCGGCGCCCTCGATGACCTTGACCACCTTGATGGTCTCGGGGCCGGTGCACCCGGTCTTGACGAACCCGGTGCCCTCGTCGGGCTTGTAGCAGGAGCCCTCGGCCATGTTGGGCAGCAGGCACAGCTTGTAGCCGTCGCCGACGCTCGCGGCCGGGACGATCTCGGTGTAGAGGCCGTCCTCGGGGCAGGTGGCGTCGGTGGTCTCCAGGACCTTGGCCACCTTGTAGGAGGCCTCGTCGGCGGAGCAGTCGAGGGTGTCGACCTCGGCCCGGTTGTCGGCCTCGGCGGACACGCTGACGCAGTCGCCGACCTCGGCGTTGGCGGGATCGCTGGTGAGGTAGCGCACGCCGTAGACGACGATGCCGATCAGCAGCACGACCAGCACGCCGATGAGGATCTTCCGGCCACCGCCGCCGGACTTGCCGGTCCCGTTCGCCGCGGGCGCCGGAGCGGCGGCCACGGGGTCCGCGGCGGGGGCCGGCCGCGCGCCGGGCACGGCGGTCGGGCCGGCGGGCGTCACGGGCTCGTTGCCGGCCACCGGGCGTTCCCCGGCGGCGGAGCCCGGCTCGGGGGCGGTGTCGTCGGGCTCGGTGGAGCCGGGACCGGAGCCCAGACCGGACGACGCGGGGCTTGCGAGGTCCCGCTCGTCGGCCGACGCGGCGGCGTCCCGCGAGGCCGCGATGCGCTCGGCGTCGGCGGGCGGCACGTCGGGACGGGCGGCGGGATCGCCGGCGGCCCCGGTCGGCGCGTCGTCGTCGGCGGGTCGACTCGGCTCGTTGCTCATGATCATCCTCGCTGGACGGGTGCGCGTGACGCCACAGAAGGTAGCGCCACGCGCACCCGCGAGGTGGATCAGCCGCTCGCGGCTCGGCGGGCGTCCCGCCCCGTCCTGTCGGACGAGGACGTCAGGGACGGCCGCGCGCTCGCGAGGTGGGTCAGGCTTCCTCGGTGGGCGCGAAGCAGAGGGTCGTCTTCGGCTCGGGGAACGTCAGCGGCGCGCCCTCGGTGCAGGCGCTCTCGTCGGCGGTGCCCTTGATCAGCTTGACCAGCTTGACCGTGCCCGCCTTGCCGCAGTCGACGGCCGGGTAGCCCATCTGCGAGGTGTTGTCGAGGTCGTAGCAGCTGCCCTCGACCAGGTTCGGCACCAGGCACAGCTTCGCGTCCGGGCCACGACGGGCGCGCTCGGTGTACTCGTCGTAGTAGTCGCCGGCGCACTTCGCGCTGGTGGAGTCGAGCACCTGGCCGACGGTGTAGTTCGCCTCGGGGGTGCCGCAGTCGACGGTCTTGAACTCCGGGTTCGTGTTCGTGCCGGTCACGTTCGCGCAGTCGCCGGCCTTGGTCTGCGCCGCGTCGCTGGTGAAGTAGTTGATGCCGTAGACGACCACACCGGCCACCGCGATACCGATGATCGCGGTGAGGATGCGCGCGACGATGCCCTTCTTCTTCGGCGCAGGCGGAATCGGCTGGCCCTGCGGGGCGTTGTGGAACTGCGGGGCGCCCTGGTGCTGCGGACCGTTCTGGTACTGCGGTGCGGACGCGGGCATGTCCGTGCTCATGTGGACCTTCGTTCATCCGGGGAGGGCCCCAGTGCATCCGCGCGTAGGGTCGCGGTGGGGCGCAGGGACGCTATCGGCTGCACCACAAGGGCGTACGCGGCTTTACCGAACCGAGTCCGTAAGCGTTGCGTGCACGTGCGCGTACTGTCCGCTTTCGACTTGCACGCGGTAGGCACACTTGAAGGACACCAAGCGACAGGAGCGCGCACCCGTGACCGACGGCCCTTTGATCGTCCAGTCGGACAAGACCCTGCTGCTGGAGGTCGAGCACCCGCTGTCGGACGACGCGCGCACCGCCATCGCGCCGTTCGCCGAGCTCGAACGCGCGCCCGAGCACGTCCACACCTACCGCATCACGCCGCTGGCGCTGTGGAACGCGCGCGCCGCCGGCCACGACGCCGAGCAGGTGGTCGACGCGCTGGTCCGGTTCTCCCGCTACCCCGTGCCGCAGCCGTTGCTGGTGGACGTGGTCGACACGATGGGCCGGTTCGGCCGGCTCCAGCTGGCCAACCACCCCGCGCACGGCCTGGTGCTGAACTCGCTGGACCGCGCCGTGCTGGAGGAGGTCCTCCGGCACAAGAAGGTCAAGCCGATGCTGGGCGCGCGAGTGGACGACGACACGGTGGTCGTGCACCCGAGCGAACGCGGCCGGCTCAAGCAGCTGCTGCTCAAGATCGGCTGGCCGGCGGAGGACCTGGCCGGGTACGTCGACGGCGAGGCCCACCCGATCGACCTGGTCGAGGACGGCTGGGAGCTGCGCGACTACCAGCGCCGGGCCGCGCAGGCGTTCTGGGCGGGCGGCTCGGGCGTGGTCGTGCTGCCGTGCGGCGCGGGCAAGACGCTGGTCGGCGCGGCGGCGATGGCCGAGGCGGGCGCGACCACGTTGATCCTGGTCACCAACACCGTGGCCGGTCGGCAGTGGAAGCGGGAGCTGGTCGCGCGGACCTCGTTGACCGAGGACGAGATCGGCGAGTACTCCGGCGAGCGCAAGGAGATCCGGCCGGTCACCATCGCGACCTACCAGGTGATCACCCGCAAGTCGAAGGGCGAGTACAAGCACCTGGAGCTGTTCGACTCGCGGGACTGGGGCCTGATCGTCTACGACGAGGTGCACCTGCTGCCCGCGCCGGTGTTCCGGATGACGGCCGACCTCCAGTCGCGCCGCCGCCTCGGGCTGACCGCGACGCTGGTGCGCGAGGACGGCCAGGAGGGCGACGTGTTCTCGCTGATCGGGCCGAAGCGGTACGACGTGCCGTGGCGCGACATCGAGGCGCAGGGCTGGATCGCACCCGCCGAGTGCGTCGAGGTGCGGGTGACGTTGACCGACAACGAGCGGCTGGAGTACGCGACGGCCGAGGCGGAGGAGCGCTACAAGCTGTGCTCCACGGCCCGGACGAAGCTGCCGGTGGTGAAGGCGATCCTGGACCGGCACCCCGACGAGCCGACGTTGGTGATCGGGGCCTACCTGGACCAGTTGGAGTCGCTCGGCGAGGCGCTGGACGCGCCGATCATCCAGGGCTCGACGAAGAACAAGGAGCGCGAGGCCCTGTTCGACCGGTTCCGGCGCGGCGAGCTGCGGACGTTGGTGGTGTCGAAGGTGGCGAACTTCTCCATCGACCTGCCCGAGGCGTCGGTGGCCGTGCAGGTGTCGGGGACGTTCGGGTCGCGGCAGGAGGAGGCGCAGCGGCTGGGCCGGTTGTTGCGGCCCAAGGGCGACGGTCGGCAGGCGCACTTCTACTCGGTCGTGTCGCGGGACACGTTGGACACCGACTACGCGGCGCACCGGCAGCGGTTCCTGGCGGAGCAGGGCTACGCGTACAAGATCGTGGACGCGGACGACCTGCTCGGCCCGAAGCTGCCCGAGGTCGGCTGAGCCGACGCACCGGGACGCCCCGACCCGCCTCCGGGTCGGGGCGGGCCCGAGGATTTTGCGCTCCGGGAGAAGAACGCTATTAAGGACCGGTGACCCGGATCGCGCCGTTACCCCGTTGGTGGATGTGGCGGCCCGAGGCCGACCTCGACGCGATCCGCCGTGCGGCGAAGGGGAAACGGGTCTGGGCGCGGCCGTCCGAGTGGGACGTCGTGCTGGCGGCCGACGCGCGGGACGTCGTGCACTGCGAGCAGTTCACCGATCCCGGCCAACGCCGCCGCGCCGGCCGCCTGTGCGCCCACTTCGACGCCATGCGGGACCTGGACGCGCGGCGGGTCGCGCGGGTGGAACTGCTGCTGTGGCGGGCGTTGCTGGCGTTGCGGGACAGCCAGCCGGTGCGGGAGGCGTTGCGGCGGACCGAGAACCGGCCCGGCCTGGCCGCCGCGATCGCCGAGCCGACCCGCGAGCTGGCCGAACTGGACCGTCGCCTCGACCAGTTCGAGTCGGCGCTGCGGATCGTCGTGGAGGAGCTGGACCCGGAGCTCACCGGCGCCGCACTGCGCCGGGTCGCCGCGCTGGACCCGCTCTAAGCTCGTCCGGTGCTGGTCTACTCGATCCCGATGCGCAACCGGTTCCGCGGCATCACGGTGCGCGAGGGCGTGCTGCTGGAAGGGCCCGCCGGGTGGGGTGAGTTCTGCGCGTTCCTCGACTACTCCGACGACGAGTGCGCGCCGTGGCTGGCGTGCGCGCTGGAGGCCGCCGAGCAGGGGTGGCCCGCGCCGGTCCGCGACCGGATCCCGGTCAACTGCACGGTTCCCGTCGTCTCCCCGGAACGCGCGCACGCCATCGTGGCCCGTTCGGGTTGCGCCACGGCGAAGGTGAAGGTGGCCGACCCGGGCACGCCGCTCGCCGACGACCTGGCGCGCGTCGAGGCGGTGCGGGACGCGCTCGGGCCGTCCGGTGCCATCCGGGTGGACGCGAACATGGCGTGGGACGTGGACGCGGCCGTGCGCGCGATCCGCGAGCTGGAACGGGCGGCCCAGGGCCTGGAGTACGTCGAGCAGCCGTGCCCGTCGATCGAGGAGTTGGCGGCGGTGCGGCGGCGGGTCGACGTGCGGATCGCGGCGGACGAGTCGATCCGGCGGGCGGAGGACCCGTTGAAGGTGGCGGTGGCCGGTGCGGCGGACGTCGCGGTGATCAAGGTCGCGCCGCTGGGCGGTGTGCGGCGGGCGTTGGCCGTGGCGCAGGCGTGCGGGCTGCCGTGCGTGGTGTCGTCGGCGGTGGAGACGTCGGTCGGGATGGCGGCCGGGTTGGCGTTGGCGGGTGCGTTGCCGGAGCTGGACTTCGCGTGCGGCCTGGGCACGTTGTCGCTGATGGACGGTGACGTGACCGGTGACCCGCTGCTGCCGGTGGACGGCTACCTGCCCGTGCCAGCGCGCGCCCCGGAGCCCGACCGCTTCGCCGAGTTCGCCGCCGACGACGTGACCGCGGCCCGGTGGCTGGCCCGTCTCGACCGGGTCCGCGCCGGGTCCTGAGCGTGGGGTTCAGGGGTCCTGGGTGTTCGACACGAGGGGCTTGGAGGTGCGGCTCGCGGCGCGGTCGACCAGTGACCAGGCGGCGTCGTAGCAGCGTTGCACGAACGTGCCGCCCACGGTCGGACCCGCGTTGGCCAGGGCGGCGAACGCGGTCGACGTGGAGGGGCTGAAGGCGGCGAACGCCGTGCAGCCGCGCGTGGCGCCGGAGTGGAACAGCAGCTCGCGGCCCGCTCGGCGGCGCAGGTTCCACACCAGGCACACCTCGTGGTCGCCGGCCGACACCCGCGGCCGGGCGGCGTCGGCGACGGCCCGGCCCAGCGGCCCGGTGAACGGCGGCAGGTGGGCGGTCAGGTAGCGCAGCAGGTCGAGCGCCGACGAGCGCAGGGCGCCGGCGGCGGGCAGGCCGGGAATCTCCCACGGCGGCCGGGGACGTCCCCGCAGATGCCCGGTGACCTGCGCGGACGCCGAGCAGTCCGTGTCGGTCAGGTTCAGCGGGCGCAGCACGCGGTCGGCCAGCAGGTCGGCGTAGGGCCGGCCCGCCGCGGCGGCCAGGGCCTCGCCCAGCAGCGCACCGCCGAAGTTCGAGTAGCGGTAGCGGCCGGGCGCGCGGGCCCGGGTGCGGCGCAGCGCGGCGGCGAAGTCGTCGGCGTCGAAGTCGCGGTAGGGGTTGGTGCGCCAGCGCGGCGCCGCCCGCGGCAGCAGGCCGGGCGGGAGGCGGGGCAGGCCGGAGGTGTGGGTGGCCAGGCGCTCCAGGGTGACGTCGGGGCCCAGGAAGGGCGCCGATCCCGGCGGCAGGTGGCGTCGGACGGGGTCGGCCGGGTCCACCTCGCCCCGCCCGGCCATCTCGGCGAGCAGCAGGCCGGTGAACGTCTTGGTCAGCGAGCCCAGCTCGAAGCGGGTGTGCCCGGTGACCGGCGAGGACGCCCGGCGACCGGTCGTGCCGCCGACCAGGACGAGTTCCCGGTCGCCCTGGCGCAGCGCGACCGCCACCCCCGTGGCGTCGGGCGCGGCGGCCGGCAGGTGCTCGACCAGGTCCCTCACGTGCGGCTGCCGAGCAGCCGGGACATGGCCAGCGTGCCCGCGACGGCGGCCACCACGGCGGTGTGCTGGTGGTCGTGGAACCGCTTGCGCGGGTCGTCGACGACCGGGTCGGTGTCGCGCGGCACGAACCCGTCGGGGTGCTGGGCCTTCGCGAACAGCTCCCACTCGGCCACCTCGCAGCGCGGCTCGGGCAGGCACGCGCCCACGATCAGGAACTCGCCGAGCAGGTCCCACTGCCCCGCTTCCGCCCACACGTCGACCCACACCGGGAGCCAGTTCTCCAGGTACTCGACCACGTCGGCCGGCAGGGCGTCCGGCAGCGCGCCCCAGTCGGTGAAGTGGAAGACGGCGTGCGTGAGGTGGTAGGCGGTGTACCAGTCCAGCGCCCACGGCTGCGGCGTGCGACCCAGCCACGTCTGCCGGAGCATGGCCATGAGGTCGTCGTCCCGGTGGATGCCCACCACGCGGTGGGCGTTGGCCACGGCCAGCCTCCGGTTGGGCAGCACCTCGGTCAGGGAGTCCGCGGCCGAGCCCTCGCGGAGGGCCTCCTCCAGCGACTCGTGGTGGTAGCCGCTGCGGGCGTGGTGGACGTAGGTCTCCAGCGGGTCGGTGAGCAGGGCGTGCCGCAGCTGGCGTTCGTAGAGCAGGTCGCCGTCGCGCAACTGGCCCCAGGAGAAGTCCAGCAGCTCGCGCGCCGCCGCCTGCTCCGCCGTGCCGGCCACGCCCTCGCGCAGCACCAGCGACGACACGAGCGCCAGCTCGCACAGCGACTTGTAGACCCCGTTCGGGTCGTTGAGGTCCGCGGTGGCGTCGTCCTCGAACGCGCCCAGCTCGCGGTGGGCGTGCAACCAGCCGAGGGCTCCCGCGGTGACGTCGTGGGCGATGTGGACCACCGTGGTCACGGCTCACCCACCAGGTGACGGGCGACCACGAGGTCGAGCAGCCGCCGCGGCTCCGGGCCCACCCGCAACGCGACGTGCTCGACCAGCATCACCGGACTGAACGGCAGCGGGGCGCCCGCGGCGTGCACGAAGGCGACCCAGCGGGTCAGGCGGCTCGCGGTGGCGAAGTCCCGCCGCAGCACGGTCCGCAGCACGCCCCGGCACAGGGCCAGCGGCTGCGCCACCACCGCGTCCACCACGGGACCGGTCGCGCCGGGGTGGGCCAACGACGACAGCTGCGCCACGGCCACCGACCACCGCGCCCACTCCCGCGCCGGGCCCAGCACGCCGGCCGGGTCCTCGGGCGTCGCGACGGCCGCGTCGCCCGTGACGCGCGCGAGCAGGCGGGCGGTGGACCAGTCGTGCCAGGCCATCACCCGCTGCTCCGGCGCGGCCGGCTCCGCGACCGGCGGGAACACCGCGAGGGACGCCGTGACGACTTCCACGTCCTGGGCGTCCAGCGGGCGGTTCAGCACCACGTGCGGCAGGAAGACGTCCGCGCCGACCAACCGGACCGCGCCGAGCCCGGCGGTCGGGTCGGCGCGCGACTCGAGGAAGGCGGCGAGGTCGACCCCACCGCCACCCCTCAGCGCGCCGAGCACCCGACCGGCCAGGTCCGCGGCGTCACGCGCACAGGACGACGCGTCCACGGCACTCCCGTCGCACGTTCGTTCGAGCTCGGACGGTGGGCGTTACTTCGCGGGCTCCTTCGGCGTGCCCGGCGAGAGCGCCAGCAGCAGGCCGAGCAGGAGGACGCCGGCGGCGTTCGGCACGGGCAGCGGCGGGTCGGACAACTCCGACTCGGGCTCCGCCACCAGCGTGCTCAGCCGCGCCAGGTCGCCGGGCGAGGCGACCGGCAGGGTCAAGGTGTGAACAGACATTGGAGCCTCCCTCCACAGTGGGCGTCACGACGTTCGTCGCAGTGGCTGCCCGTGAATGTTCGCCCATCGAGTGGAGCACAGCCGGCCGCGTACGTCTTCTGCCCGGCTCGGGATCCCGGCCGGTAATAACTGAGTGGGTGACAAGTGGTTTTCCGTTTCGCCCCAACGGTTTCGGAGCGTTACGGCCTGCCGGCCCCGGTCACGGGTGGGCGATGGTGGAGCCCAGGCTGCGCACGACGCCGTCGGTGCGGGCGAGGGCTTCCGCCCGGCGCGGGGTGGCCGGGACGCGGGTCAGGTCGACCACGCGGATGGGTGGGCCGAACTCGACCAGGGTCGGGACGTAGGACGCCTCCTGGACCGCCCAGCCGGACGGTCCCTTCACGAACTTGAAGCGGGTGACGATGCCCTCTTCCGTGATGCCCCGCGGCTCGGAGTGGCGGGCCACCTCGTTGCCCATGCCGTAGACGACCCACTTGCCGCCGATCTGCTCGATCGGCTGCACGGCGTGCACGTGCGTGCCGATGATCAGGTCCACCGCCGGGTCGGCGAGGACGGCCCGCGCCATCTCCCGCTGCTGCGGCGTCGCCTCGTGCTGGTACTCGTTGCCCCAGTGCAGGCTCGCCACCACGACCTCCGCGCCGGCTGCCTTCGCCGCGCGCGCCGCGGCCAGCACGCCCTCCGTGGAGAGCTGGTTCGCCATCCACGGCTGCGGCAGCGGGATGCCGTTGAACCCGTAGGTGAACGCGATGTGCCCGACCTTCACCCCGCCCACGTCCAGCAGCAACGGGGCCGCGGACTCCTCCGGCGAGCGGAACGAGCCGGTGTGCTTCAGCCCGGCCGCGTCCATCACGTCCAACGTCGTCCTGATGGCAGGCGCGCCCCGGTCGAGGGTGTGGTTGGACGAGGTGGAGCAGCTGTCGTAGCCGATCTCCTTCAACGCCGACGCGACCTCGGGCGGCGCGCTGAACGCCGGGTAGCCGTAGGTCGGCGCGCCCGGCGCGGACAGCGGCGTCTCCAGGTGGCAGATCGACACGTCGGCGTCGATCGCCTCGCGCAGCCCCTCCAGCAGCGGCACGAAGTTCCGCGCGCCGTCGGCGTCGGCCTGCTCGGTCAGCGCCGGGTGGATCAGGATGTCGCCGCCCGCGGCCAGGGTGAACGACGGCGGCTCCGGCTCGGACGACGTGGTGGTCACGGGCGCGGACCGCGCGGACGTGATCACCACCGGCGACCCGGTGCAGGCCGCGAGCAGGCAGAGGCAGGCGACCAGCCCGAGGACCGGTCGCCCGCCGCGCGCGTTCAGCGGTGCCGCCCGCGGAGCCTGCGCACCAGCAGCGCCACCACCAGCAGCCCGGCCACGACCGGCAGCACCCGCTTGAGCAGGGGCACGCCCGCCGTGTCGAGCAGGTCGATCGGCTCGTCGGGCACGGCGCGCAGGTGCGGCTTGGCGGCGGTCTCCGTAGCAGTCACCTCCTCAGCTTCCGCCGGCGCGAGCCGCGTCGCCAGGCATTCCGCGAACTCGCCGATGATCCTGCCGCTGACCTCGCTGATCAGACCCCGGCCGAGCTGGGCGGGACGGCCGGTGATGCTCAGGTCCGTGACCACGGACACCTCGGTGCCGTCCGAGGCCGACACCAGCGCCACGGACACGGACACGGACGCGGTGCCGTTGCCCCTGGTGTCCTTGCCGGACGCCTTCAGCACGGCCGCGTGCACCCGCTCGTCGACGGAGGTGAACTCGCCGGTCCCCTTGTACAGCAGCGTGACGGGCCCGAGCTTGACCTTGACCGTGCCGGTGAACTTCCGCCCCTCGACCCCGGTGAGGGTGGCGCCCGGCATGCACGGCGCCACCTTCTCCGGGTCGAGCAGCGCCGCCCACACGTCCGGCACGGGCGCGGGGACGGCGAACCGGTGCTCGAGCTTCATGCGCTCACCGCGGCCGTCACCGCCCGCTCGGTGAGCACGCGGGCCAGGTGCGACCGGTACTCGGCGTCGGCGTTGCCGTCGCTGGGCGGGTCGGCCCCCTCGGCGGCCCGGGTGGCCGCCGCCGTGATCGCCTCGGCCGTCGCGGGCTGCCCGACCAGCGCTTCCTCCACGCCGCGGGCCCGCACCGGGGTCGAGCCCATGTTGGTCAGGCCGACCCGCGCGTCGGCGATCCGGCCCTCGGCCACCCGCACCGCCGCGGCCACCGCCACGATCGACCACGCCTGCGCCACGCGGTTGAACTTCTCGTAGTGCGCGCCCCAGCCGGTCAGCTTGGGCACCTTGACGTGGGTGAGCAGCTCGTCGGGCGCCAACGCGGTGGTGAAGTAGTCGACGAAGAACTCCGCCGCGGGCACCTCGCGCGTGCCGCCCGGCCCGGCGCACACCATCACCGCGTCCAGCGCCAACGCGGGCGCGAGCAGGTCGCCCGCCGGGTCGGCGTGGGCGAGCGAGCCGCCGAACGTGCCCCGGTGGCGCACCTGCGGGTCGGCGACGGTGTCCGTGGCCAGCCGCAGCAGCCCCGCGTGCTCGCGCACCAGCGGGTCGCGCTGCACCTCGTAGTGCGTGGTCATGGCGCCGATGCGCAGCGAGTCGCCGTCGTCGTGCACGCCGGTCAGCTCGGTCAGCCCGGACAGGTCGACCACCACGGTCGGCACGGCCAGCCGCATCCGCAGCACCGGGATGAGGCTCTGCCCGCCGGCCATCACCTTGGCGTCCTCGCCGCCCGCGGCCAGCGCGCGCACCGCCTCGTCCACCGTGGTGGGCGCGACGTAGTCGAACTCGGCCGGGATCATTCCGCACCTCCCCGCTCGTCGGCGGCGCGCGAGTCGAGGGAGCCGAGGCCGCCGCCCGCGCCGGGCGTGGTCGGCACGCCGCCACCGCGGCCCTGGATCGCCTTCCACACCCGCATCGGGGTGCACGGCATCTCGACGTCGGTGACGCCCAGGTGCCGCACGGCGTCGACGATCGAGTTGACCACGGCGGGCGTGGACGCGATCGTGCCCGCCTCGCCGACGCCCTTCACGCCCAGCGGGTTGCTGGTCGCCGGTGTCTCGGTGCGGTCGGTGGTGAAGTGCGGCAGGTCGACCGCGGAGGGCAGCAGGTAGTCGGCGAAGGTGGCCGTGGTGAGCGTGCCGCTCTCGTCGTGCACCGCCTCCTCGTAGAGGGCCTGCGCGATGCCCTGCGCCAGGCCGCCGTGCACCTGGCCCTCCACGATCATCGGGTTGACCACCTTGCCGACGTCGTCCACGCACACGTACGAGCGGATCTTCACCGCGCCGGTCCGCGTGTCGACCTCGGTGGCGCACAGGTGCGTGCCGTGCGGGTAGGAGAAGTTCTCCGGGTCGAACGTGGCCTCGGCGTCCAGGCCGGGTTCCACGCCGTCGGGCAGGTCGTGCGCGACGTGCGCGGCCACCACCACGTCGCCGAGGGCCATGGTCGTGGACGTGCCGCGCACGGAGAACGCGCCGGCGGTGAACTCGACGTCGTCCTCGGCGACCTCCATCAGGTGCGCGGCGACCGTGCGCGCCTTGGCCAGCACCTTGTCCGCGGCCAGCGCCACCGCCACGCCGCCGACGGCCAGCGACCGCGAGCCGTAGCTGTCCAGGCCGCGGTGCGAGACGCGCGTGTCGCCGTGCAGCACCTCGACGTCCTCGAACGGCACGCCGAGCCGGTCGGCCACGATCTGGCTCCACGCCGTCACGTGGCCCTGGCCGTGCGGCGAGGTGCCGGTGATCAGCTCGACCTTGCCGGTGGGCAGCATCCGGATCGCCGCGTGCTCCCAGCCGCCCGCCGCGTACCGCAGGGCGCCGAGCACGCGTGACGGCGCGAGCCCGCACATCTCGGTGTAGGTGGAGATGCCGATGCCCAGCTGCACCTGGTCGCCGTTGGCGCGGCGCTCGGCCTGCTCCGCGCGCAGCGCGTCGTACCCGAACAGCTCCTTCGCGCGGGCGGTGGCGGCCTCGTAGTCGCCCGAGTCGTAGGTCAGGCCCGCGACCGTGGTGAACGGGAACTCGTCGTGCTTGATCCAGTTCCGCTCGCGCAGCTCCAGCGGGTCGACGCCCAGCTCGGCGGCCAGCTCGTCCATGATCCGCTCGATGGCGAACGTGGCCTCGGGCCGTCCCGCGCCGCGGTACGCGTCGGTCGGCACCTTGTTGGTGAACACGTTCGTGCAGGTGAACCGGTAGGCCGGGAACTTGTAGATGGCGTTGAACATGAACGCGCCGAGGATCGGCACCCCCGACGAGATCAGCCGCAGGTAGGCGCCCATGTCGGCGAGCAGGTCCACCTTCAGGCCGGTGACCGTGCCGTCGCGGCGGGCCGCGATCGTGATGCGCTGCAGCTGGTCGCGGCCGTGGTGGCCGGACAGCATCGACTCGGTGCGCGACTCGGTCCACTTGACCGGCTTGCCCAGCCGGCGCGCGACCAGCAGGGTCAGCACCTCTTCCGGCGTGACCTGGAGCTTGCCGCCGAAGCCGCCGCCGACGTCGGGCGCGATGACGCGGAGCTGCTGCTCCGGGATGCCGAGCACGGCCGCCAGCATCCACCGCAGGAGGTGCGGCACCTGCGTGGACGACCACATCGTCACCGAGTCGGGTGACGGGTCGACCACGACCGAGCGGGGCTCCATGAACGCCGGGATCAGCCGCTGCTGGCGGAACGTCCGCTCGACCACCACCTCCGAGTCGGCCACGGCCCGGTCGACGTCGGACCCGGTGCCCGCCTCGGCGGAGTCGAACACCCAGGTGGCGCTCTTGTTCGTGCCCAGGTCGGGGTGGACGAGGTCGGCGTCCGGTCCGACCGCCTCCGCCAGGTCGAGCACGACCGGCAGGTCCTCGTAGTCCACGTCGATCAGCGCCAGCGCGTCGTGCGCCTCGGCGGCGCTGCGGGCCACGACCAGGGCGACGGCCTCGCCGGCGAAGTTCACCCGGTCGACGGCCAGCGACGGCGCGGGCGGCGCCAGCATGTCCTCGGTGATCGGCCACGCGCACGGCAGGCTGCCCTGCTCGGCGGCCAGGTCCTGGCCGGTGAGCGCGAGCAGCACGCCGGGCATCCGGACGGCCTCGGTGACGTCGATCGAGGTGATCCGGGCGTGCGCGACCGGGCTGCGCAGCACGGCCAGGTGCAGCATCCCGGCGAGCTGGATGTTGTCGGTCCACCGGGTCGCGCCGGTGATCAGCCGGGCGTCCTCCTTGCGGCGGCGGGCCTGGCCGATCTCCCGCGCGCCGGCTTCCGGTTCGGCGGTGGCGGTCATTCGCCACCCCCGGCGTGCATCGGGGCGCGGTCGACCAGCGCCGTCTCGTCCACGCGCTCCGCTTCGGGGCCGGAGCCGGGGCTCATCCTCTTCGCGGCGTCACGCACGGCGCGCACGATGTTCTGGTAGCCGGTGCAGCGGCAGAGGTTGCCCTCCAGGCCGTGCCGCACCTCGTCCTCGTCGGGGTCGGGGTTGTCCGCGAGCAGGTCGATGGCCTGCATGATCATGCCGGGGGTGCAGAAACCGCACTGCAACGCGTGGTTCTGGTGGAACGCCTGCTGGACGGGGTGCAGCTGCCCGTCGCGGGCGACGCCCTCGATGGTGGTGACCTCGCGGCCGTTCGCCTGGACCGCGAGCACGGCGCAGGACTTCACGCTGTGGCCGTCGAGGTGGACCGTGCACGCGCCGCAGTTGCTGGTGTCGCAGCCCACGACCGTGCCGGTCTTGCCGAGTCGCTCGCGCAGGTAGTGCACCAGCAGCGTGCGCGGTTCGACGTCGTCGCGGTAGTCGACGCCGTCGACGGTGACCGTTATCCGCATGAACCCTCCAAGAGTGGTGGTGATGGGGGTCACAGCCGAGACTGCTCTTTGTTGCCTCGTCAAACAACCCCCTCACTTGTGGATGGAGCCGTCCGTCCGGGCCAGTCGCCCACCTCCCCCGCCCCAGCGCAGCGCGATGATCTCCGCGGCGATCGACACCGCCGTCTCCTCGGGCGTGCGCGCGCCGAGGTCGAGGCCGATCGGGGACGCGAGCCTGGCCAGCTCGCCCTCGGCCAGGCCCGCCTCGCGCAGCCGGCGCAGCCGGTCGTCGTGCGTGCGGCGGGAGCCCATCGCGCCGACGTAGCCGAGCTTGAGGCGCAGCGCGACCTCCAGCAGCGGCACGTCGAACTTCGGGTCGTGGGTGAGCACCGCGACGACCGTGCGCTCGTCCACCTTCCCGGCGTCGGCCTGCCCGGCGAGGTAGCGGTGCGGCCAGTCGACGACCACCTCGTCGGCTTCGGGGAACCGGCTCTTCGTGGCGAACACCGGGCGCGCGTCGCACACCGTGACGCGGTAGCCGAGGAACGCGCCCAGCCTGGCCACGGCGGCGGCGAAGTCGATCGCGCCGAACACCAGCATCCGGGGCGGCGGCTCGAACGAGTTCACGAACACCGCCATGCCCTCGCCGCGCCGCTGCCCGTCGGGCCCGTAGTGCAGGGTGCCGCTGCGGCCGGTGGCGAGCAGGCCGCGGGCGTCGTCGGTGATGGCGTCGCGGGCGCGGGCCGAGGGGATGTCGCCGGTGGCGCGGTCGGGCCAGACGACCACCCGCCGGCCGACCCACTCGGGGTGTTCCACGATCGTGGCGATGGCCACCGGTTCCTGGGCGCGGACCGTCTCCAGGACCTCGGGCAGTTCGGGGAAGGTCAGCCGGTTGACCGGCTCGACGTAGACGTCGATGATCCCGCCGCAGGTCAGCCCCACCGCGAACGCGTCGTCGTCGGTCACGCCGTAGCGCTGGAGGACCGGCTGGTCGGTCCGCACCACCTCTTGGGCCAGCTCGTAGACGGCGCCTTCGACGCAGCCGCCGGAGACGCTGCCGACGACGGCGCCGTCCGCGCCGACCAGCATCGCCGCCCCGGGTGGGCGGGGCGCGGAGCTGAACGTGGCGACCACCGTGCCGACGCCGACCGTCTCCCCCCGGTCGACGCGATCGGCCAGTTCGGCGAGGACATCACGCAAGTCGAACCTCCTCCAGCAGGGCGTGCAGGGTGTCGAGGCTGTGGCCGGCGAGCAGCCGGTCCAGGTGCGGCAGGGCCGCGGCGATGCCGGACTGCACCGGCCGGTACCCGTCGTGGCCGGCGTGCGGGTTGACCCACACGACCTTGTGCGCGAGCCGCTTGAGCCGTCGGGCCTGCTCGGCGAGCAGGGCCGCGTCGCCGCGTTCCCAGCCGTCCGAGCAGATGACCACGACGGCACGGCGTGCGGCCCCGCGTTGGCCCCAGCGGTCGAGGAACGCCTTGAGCGTCTCGCCGAGCCGGGTGCCGCCCTCGTAGTCGGGCACGGCGCGCGCGGCGGCGGCCAGGGCCTGCCCGGGGTCGCGGTGGCGCAGCTGGCGGGTGACGCGGGTCAGGCGGGTGCCGAGCGTGCAGACCTCGACGGGCATGCGGCGGGCGACGACGTGCGCGAAGCGGAGCAGCGCGTCGGCGTAGGGCTTCATCGAGCCGGAGACGTCGATCAGCAGCACGACCTTGCGCGGCCGGGTGGCGCGGCGGCGGTGGCGCGGCCGGGTCGGCTCGCCGGTGGCGAGCATGTCCTTGAGGGTGCGGCGCGGGTCGATCGCGCCTCGCCGTGCCGGTGTCCGGCGCAGCGCGCGCCTCTTCGGCGGGACGGGTTCGAGGACGGCCAGCAGTTCGTCCAGGTGCCGCTTCTCGGCGGGGCTGAGCGTGGCGATGTCCTTGCGCCGCAGCACTTCCACGTCACTGGCGGCCGCCTTCACCGCGGGCGCCCGCCGACCGCTCCGGCCGCCCGCCCCGTCGCCGAGCGCGGCCAGGTGGCTGGTCTGCCGGACGCGCCTGCCCGGTGCCGCGGGTGGCACCCCGCCGAACCAGGCCGCGAACGCCGCGTCGTAGCGGGGCAGGTCGTCGGGCTCGCCGCACAGCGTCACCCGGCCGGCCCAGTAGACGTCCTCGCGCCGTGCCACGTCGAGGACGTCGACCGCCGCGACGAACGCCTGCACCCGGTCCGGCCCGCACGCGACGCCACCGTGCCGGAGCGCGCGGGCGAACCCCACGAGCCCGATGGACGCCCCGGCTCCCGTCATCCCACGATTGTGCTCCCGGTCACGCCGCCGAGCACACCGGCTGAAAGGGCGCGCTGGGCGTCCTCCCGGTACTTGAGGACGGCACCGAGCGTGGTCGCCGCCGATTCCGCGTCCAGTTCGGTCCGGCCCAGGGTGAGCAGGGCTTCGGCCCAGTCCAGGGACTCCGCGACGCCCGGCGGCTTGAGGAGGTCCAGGTCGCGCAACCGCCGCACGGCTGACGCCACCTGGTGCGCGAGCCGTTCGGTGACGCCCGGCAGCCGGCGGCGGAGGATGGCGACCTCGCGGGCCAGGTCGGGGTGTTCCAGCCAGTGGTAGAGGCAGCGGCGCTTGAGGGCGTCGTGCACCTCGCGCGTGCGGTTGGACGTGAGCACGACCAGCGGCGGGGTCTTCGCGGTGACGCGGCCCAGTTCGGGGATCGTCACCGCGTTCTCGCCGAGCACTTCGAGCAGGAACGCCTCGAACTCGTCGTCGGCCCGGTCCACCTCGTCCACGAGCAGGACGCACGGCGCGTCTTCGAGGGCTCGCAGGAGCGGCCGGGCAAGGAGGAAGCGGCGGGTGTAGAGGGAGGCTTCGGCCTGCTCGGCGTCGACGGGCCCGGCGGCTTCGAGGGCGCGCAGGTGCAGGAGCTGGCGGGGGAAGTCCCAGTCGTAGAGGGCCTGGGTGGCGTCGATGCCCTCGTGGCACTGGAGCCGGATCAAAGGCAGGTCGAGGGCTTGGGCGAGCGCGACGGCCAGGGACGTCTTGCCGGTGCCCGGCTCGCCCTCGCAGAACAACGGCCGGTGCATGCGCAACGCCAGGTAGGCGGCGGTCGCGATGCCCTGGTCGGGCAGGTAGCCGGCGCGGTCCAACCCGGCGGCGAGCTCCTCTGGCGTCACGGTGTCATTTTGCCGCCGCGCCGCGTTCGGCGGCCCGATCGCCGGGAAGTCGCCCGTTCGCGCCGGTAGCGGCCCGGCGGGGTGCCGTGGGCGCGCTTGAACGCGGCGGCGAAGGCGAACTCCGAGGTGTAGCCGACCTGGCCGGCGATCCGCGCCAGCGGCGCGTCGGTGTCCCTGAGCAGGCGGGCGGCGGTGGTCATGCGCCACCACGTCAGGTAGGTCAGCGGTGGTTGGCCCACCAGCGCGGTGAAGCGCTTGGCGAACGGCGCCCGTGACAGGCCGGCGGCCGCCGCCAGCTCCGCCACCGTCCACGGGTGCCCGGGGTCGCGGTGGATGTGGTGCAACGCGGTCGCGGTGACGGGGTCGTTCAGCGCGGCGGCCCAGCCCGTGGTCCGGTCGGCCCCGGTGAACCACGTGCGCAGCAGGTAGAGCAGGAGCGTGTCGAGCAGGGCCGGGACGAGGGCGTCGGAGCCCAGGCGCGGGTGTTCGAGCTCGCCGGCCAGCAGCGTGACGGCGGCGTGCAGCTCCGGGCCGGACACGAGCACGGTGTCGGGCAGGTCCCGCAGCAACGGGTGGACGCCGTGCTCCAGCTCGTACGCGCCGCACAACGTGACCGCGGTCGGGTGCGCGGGCACGGGGTGGTCGGCGACGAAGTCCGGGTCGTCCGGGTCGCACGCCTCGCCGACCACGGGCGTGGTGGGGCTGTCCGCGAGCACGTGCCCCCGCCCGTCGGGCAGGAACACGACGTCACCGGCGCGCAGCTCGACCGGATCGGCGTGGTCGCGCACGAGCCAGCACGTGCCCGCCAGCACGACCTGGAACCCGGACGCGCCCGGCACCGGCGCGAACCGCTGCGCCCACGGCTCCTCCCACGCCACCCGGGCGACCACGGGACGGCCGGTCCGCATCACCGCGATCACGTCGCTGAGCACGTCCACGAAGACGATTAGACAGGAAAACAGGACTCGAAAGCATGGATCGTCTCTCCGGCACTGCCTACGTTCGACAGCATGAAGAGCGCACGCATCCACACCCACGGCGGCCCGGACGTGATCGTGGTCGACGACGTCCCGATCCCCGAACCCGCTCCCGGCGAGGTGCTGGTGCGGGTGGCCGCGACCTCGTTCAACCCGACGGAAGTCGCCGTGCGGCGGGGCCTGGTCGACGTCCCGCTGCCCCACACGCCCGGGTGGGACGTGGCCGGCACGGTCGACGGCGAGCCGGTGGTCGGCTGGATCGACGGCGCGGCGGCCGAGTACGCCGTCACCACCCCCGACCGGCTCGTCACCGCGCCGCGCGCCATCCCGCTGGCCGACGCAGCCGCTCTGCCCCTGGCCGGCCTCAGCGCGTGGCAGATGGTGTTCGAGCACGGGGACGTCCGGCCGGGCCACCGCGTCCTGGTCAACGGCGCGGGCGGCGGCATCGGCGGGTTCGCGGTGCAGCTGGCCAAGCACGCGGGCGCGCACGTCACCGCCACCGCGTCCCCGCGCAGCGCCGGCGCCGTGCGCGAGCTGGGCGCGGACGAGGTCGTCGGCTACGGACCGACCGGGCGGTTCGACGTCGTGCTCAACCTCGTCGCGGACGCCGAAGTGGCACGGCTGGGCGGCGTCGTCGTCTCCGCGACCATGAGCGACGCACCCGACGCCCACTTCGTGACCCGCTTCGACCCCACTCAGCTCACCGCCCTGGTCGCCCTGGTCGACCAAGGCGTCGTGGTGGTCGACGTGTCCGAACGCCACGGCCTCGCCCACCTGCCCGAACTGCACCGCCGCGCCGAGGCGGGCGACCTCAGGGGCAAGGTCCTCGTGACACCCTGAGAACGGGGGTCCGGGTGAAGTCAGGGTGCGTCCCCGATGCCCCGGACGGCCCCCGCGGCGCACTCTTGAGCCATGACGAACGACGTGCTCAACCAAGCCACCGACAAGGTCAAGAAGCTCCGCCGCAGCCGGACCGACAAGATGGTCGCGGGCGTGTGCGGCGGCGTCGCCAAGCTGCTCGGCGTGGACGCGGCGCTGGTCCGCATCCTGCTGGTCGCCGCCACCCTCTTCGGGTTCGGCGCGGGCGCGATCCTCTACCTCGCCTGCTGGATCCTCATGCCCGAGGAGGACTGATCACCGCGGGTGGCCGGGCACGCCCGGCAGCGCCTGCCACGGCCGGGGACCGTCGAGGGGGCGGTACTCGACGCCGAGCGCGTCGAGCCGCGGCAGGTGGTGCTCGGCCAGCCGGGTCAGGAACTCCGCCTCGTCGCGCCCGGCGGGGCTCCACACCACCTCGGCGAACGCGCTCAACCGGGGGAACGCGGCGTAGTCGAGGCGCCGCGGCGAGTCGAGGTGTTCGGTCCACAGGTTCGCCTGCGCCCCGAGCACCCGGTCCGCCGCCGCCGGCTCGTAGCGGTAGACGTCCTCCAGGGTCGTGACGGTGCCGACGGGGATCGGCTCGTCGGGGTGGTCGGACTGCCGGTAGTCCAGGTAGACGTGCTCCTCCGGGCACATCACGACGTCGTGGCCGCGGTCCAGCGCGGTCAGGCCGGCGTCCTCGCCGCGCCACGACGCCACGATCGTGCGGGTCGGCAGGGGTCCGACGCCGAGCACCTCGTCCCACCCGAACGGCCGCCGCCCGCGCTGGTGCAGGTGCTGGGCGATGCGCCGGACGAACCGGCCGTCACCGCCCTCGGCCTCGTCGCCGCCGAGCCCGACGACCTCGGACGGGAACACGTCCAGCAGCTCGTCGAACACCTGCCGGTAGAAGTCCACTGTGGACTCGTCGGCCCGCAGCACGTTCGGGTTGATCCCCCAGTCCGTCCACACGCCGCCGCCGGACGCGCCGAGCTCCGGGTACGCCGCGATGGCCGCCTGGCTGTGCCCCGGCACGTCGATCTCCGGCACCACCGCGATGTGCCGCTGCGCCGCGTAGGCGACGACTTCCCGCAGGTCGTCCTGGGTGTAGTAGCCGCCGTGGGGCCGCCCGGCCATGCCACCGGAACGCCGGTCGCCGAACCGCGAGTCCGGCCGCCACCCGCCGACCTCGTGCAGCCGGGGGAAGCGCCGCGACTCGAACCGCCAGCCCTGGTCGTCGGTCAGGTGCAGGTGCAGCACGTTCAGCTTGTGCACGGCCAGCAGGTCGACGTACCGCAGCAGGTCGTGCTTGGGCAGGAAGTGCCGCGCCACGTCCAGCATCACGCCGCGCCACGCGAACCGCGGGTGGTCCTCGACCTCGCACACCGGCAACGTCACCGCGCCGGGAGCCACCGCCCGGAACGCCGCCGGCCCGCTCAGCTGCCGCAACGTCTGGCGCGCGTAGAACTCACCGGCGTCGTCGGACGCCCGCACCCGCACGCCGTCCGCCGACACCGACAGCCGGTACCCCTCGGCGGGACCGGCCACCCGTTCGACCTGGAACGCGCCGTCGAACGGCACCTCGCCCGCACCGCGGGTGAACGAGACGGGACGCGGCAGGATCACGACTTCACCGCCCCGGCCAGGCCCGCGACCAGCCGGCGCTGCACCAGGATGAAGAACAGCAGCACCGGGATCGTCATCAACGTCGAACCGGCCATGATCGCCCCCCAGTCGTTCTGATCGGGTTTCACGAACACCTGCAGCGCCAACGGCAGCGTCTGGTTCTCCGCCGCCGAGATGATGAACGTCTTGGCGAAGAGGAAATCATTCCACGCGTGGATGAACGACAGCACGCTCGTCGCCACCAGACCGGGAGCCACCAGCGGGAACAGCACCTGCCACAGGAACCGGAACCGGGACGCGCCGTCCAGCGTCGCCGCCTCCTCCAGCTCCACCGGCACGGCCGCGACGAACCCGCGCAGCATCCAGATCGCGAACGGCAGGCTGAACGCGAGGTGCACCAGCACCAGCGAGCCGAGGTGGTTCAGCCCGAACGCCGGCGCCACGTCCCGCACCGACCGCATGAGGAAGAACAGCGGGATGGTCAGCGCCTCGACCGGCACCATCTGCACGACCAGCAGCATGATCAGCAGCGTGGTGCGGCTGCGGAACCGGAACCGGGTCAGCGCGGTGGCCGCCAGGAACGAGATCAGCAGGCTCAGCAGCACCACCGCGACCGCCACCACCACGCTGTTGAGCAAGTAGCGGCCGAAGCTCTGCACGGTCAACGCGCGCACGAAGCTGTCGAGCGTCGGCGCGAGCGTCCACGGCCGCGGGTCGGCCGAGATCACCTCAGCCTCCGGCTTCAGCGCCGTGAGCACCATCCAGTACAGCGGGAACGCCACCACGGCCGCGACGACGACCGTGACCGCTTCCGCCAGTCCTCGCGACGCACGCCGGTTCACAGCGCCTCCCCGCTCCGCCGCAGCGCACGCAGGTAGCCGAGGGTGACGAGCAGCAGCAACGCCGTCATCACCACGCCGATGCTCGCGCCGAGCCCGTACTCCGAGGCGGCGAACGCCTGCTGGTAGGCGTAGACGTTGAGCACCAGGTTGCGGCCCGCGATGCCGCCGCCGTTGGTCATGATGTAGATCTGGGTGAACACCTTGAAGTCCCAGATGACCGACTGGATCGTCACCACGATCAGCAGCGGCCGCAGCAGCGGCAGGATCACCTTGGTGGCCGCCTTGGCCGTGCTCGCGCCGTCCAGCGCGGCGGCCTCCAGCACCTCGCCCGGGATCGCCTTGATCCCCGCGTACAGGGTGACCATGACGAACGGGAACGAGCACCAGATCACCTGGGCCGCGACCAGCCCGAACGCCGTCCACTTGTCGTAGGTCCAGGAGAGCCCGGTGGTGCCCAGGACCTCGTTGACGAACCCGAAGTTGGCGTCGAACAGGAACAGCCAGATCGTCGACCCGGCCACCGCCGGCGTCGCCCACGCGCCGAGCGCGGCCAGGAACAGCACCGTCCGCGCCCACGTGCGGACCCTGGTGGCCAGCACCGCCAGCGCGGCGCCGACCAGCAGGGTGCCCGCCACGCAGACCGCGGCGAACCCGACCGTCTGCCCGAGCACGGACCAGAACCGCTCGTCCGACAGCAGGGTCGCGTAGTTGGCCAGGCCGAGGAAGGTCAGCGGCGCGCCACCGCTGACCTGCTCCTGGCCGTAGTCGAACAGGGAGATCAGCACGAGCTGGTAGATCGGGTAGCCCATCAGCCCGACCAGCACCAGCAGCGCGGGGGCGAGGTAGGCGAACGCGATCCGCCCGTCGCCCTTCGACGTCCGCATCACGAGCCGAAGGCGGCGTTCATCTGCTCGGCCGCGTCCCCGGCTGCCTTGTCGAGGTCCTCACCGCCGGCGGCGACCTGCTGCAACAACGTCGGCAGCACCGCCTGGGCGTCGATCTTGGCCCAGTTCGGCGTGACCGGCACGAACCGCGTGCCCGCCTCCAGGGTCGCGATGAACGGTTCCAGCACCGGGTTGGCCTTCGCCACCTCGGCCTGCACGTCGCCGAACGTCGGCAGGTTCCCCATCGCGTCGAACATCCTGCGCTGGTACTCCTTGCCGCCCAGCAGGCGCACGAACTCGGTGGCCAGCGTCCGGCGGTCGCTGCCCTTCAGCACGCCGAGCAGGTTGCCGCCCGCGAACGCCGGCGCGATGTCGCCCGCGTTCTTGCCCGGCAGCGGCACGACCGCGTACTTGCCCGCGGCGGCGGACGCGTCGACCGACTTGCGGTTGAAGTCGCCGCCCACGACCATCGCCGCCTTGCCCGCGCGGAACGCCTCGACGCTGGCGTCGCCGCCGTTGCCCGCGCACTGGGCGGGCGGGCAGATGTCGTCCGCGATCAGCTCGGTGTACTGGCGCAGGCCCGCCTTCGACTCGGCGCTGTCGATGGTGGCGACGTACTTGTCGCCGTCCTTGCGGGCGATGTCACCGCCGTTGGCCCACACGAACGGCATCGCGCCGTAGGTGTACTTGCCGCCGGCGGAGATGCCGAGCAGGTCCGGCTTGGCGGCGCGGATCTTCCTGGCCAGCGGCGCGATCTCGGCGAGGGTCGCCGGTGGCTGGAGGTTCAGCTCCTGGAAGACGTCGGTGCGGTAGTAGAGCGCGCGCACGCCGACGTACCAGGGCACGCCGTAGACCTTGCCGTCCACCTTGCCGGTGTCGACGACGGCGGGCAGCAGGTCCTTCGCCTCGTCCCAGCCGCCGAGGTCGAGCTCGGCGAACCCGCCGCCCGCGACGTAGCCCGCGAGGTCGGTGTTGCCGAACTCGGCCACGTCGGGCGCGCTCTCGGGGTCGCTGAACGCGGCCTTGAACCGCTCGGCGCGGGTCTGCACCTGGATGTACTGGACGTCGACCGTGACGCCCTGGTGCCCCTGCTCGAACTCGGTGATCGCCTCCTTGACGACCTCCTCCTTCGGACCCCGGTTGACCTCGTCGAACAGCCAGACCTTCAGCTGACCCGCCCGCTCGTCACCACCGGTCGGCGCCGAGCCGGACTGGACCGGGGCGCACCCGGCCAGCACGACGGCGCCCACGACGACTGCTCCTGCGAACCGCATCTCGCCCACCCTTCAGGTGTCCCGTGTTGCGTGATGTGCAACGGCTATTTCACGGGAAGCAACGGCGATGCTAATGTCCGCATCGGCAAGCGGTCTAGACCAAGTTCGCCCAGGTCCGGACGGCGTCGGCCGACACCGGGGCGTCCCACCCGCCTGGCCGCACCGCGCCGCCGACGTGGAACCCCGTGACGCCGACGGCCTTCAGCGGCGCGACGTGCTCGGCCTTGAGCCCGCCGCCGACCAGCAGCCGCACCGGGCCCTGCCGCGCCGCCAACCGCTCCAGCACGGCCAGGCCGTCGCCGACCCCGCGCGCGCTGCCGGCCGCGAGCACCGTGTCGCAGCCCAGTCCACCGACGACGGTCCACGCCGCCTCGGGGTCCGCCGAGTTGTCCAGCGCGCGGTGGAACGTCCACGCGCAACCGTCCAGCTCGGCGACCAGCGCCGCGCACGCCGCCTCGTCCACCCGCCCGCCGGCGTCGAGGAAGCCGAGCACGAACTCCGACGCGCCCGCCTCGCGCAGCGCCGCCGCGTCGCGCCGCAGCCCGTCCAGGTCGCCGGGCGCGAAACCGGGCGCGTCGCGCAGCATGACCCGGACCGGCAGGTCGGTCGCGGAGAGCACGTCCCGCAGCACGGCGACCGGCGGCGTCAGCCCGTCCGCGGCCATGTCCACGGTGAGTTCCAGCCGGTGCGCGCCGCCGGCCTGCGCGGCCTCGGCGTCGACGGCGTCCAGTGCGATGACCTCAAGCATGGTCTGGACCATAGCTCTCACCGGGCCGCGGACGACATCAGTGAACTGTTAAAGCGAAGTCGTGTATCTCGCGTAGAACTACTCACTCCTTACCTAATGACCGGTCCTCACCCCGACTGAGGAGGCCGCATGACCGCCAATCCGCCTGGCGTCGACGAACTGGATCCCGTGGAGCTGGAGAAGCAGTTCGCGGGTGACGAGGAGCTGGTCGACGAGTTCGACCCCGAGCAGGACCTGGACGAAGTGCCACCGGTGACGCCCACCGGCCACCACCAGACGCACAGCGCGCCGGTGGACGCCGAGAGCGCTCCGGTAGCGGGCAGCTGAAACCTCTGGGGGAGGAAAAAAGGGGTGGCAGTCGGTCGGCTTCGAGGGGTGCCGATCGGAGGTCGCCCGCAATGGGGGGAGGCGGTCCGCGGTGCGAGGGGGGCATCGCGGACCGCCGCCGCGCCGGTGGCGGCGCGGGTGTGTGACGATCAGCTTCGGCTGGGGGACGCCGAGAAGGAGGTGACGACGTGGGAGAACTGCGCACGGCCGGTGAGCGCCCACCGTGGGAGGGGCTCGACGGGACGGACCGGCACGCGGCCTGTGTCGTCGCCGCCCGCGACGGGGACCGCAGGGCCCTGGACGTGCTGGTCGCCGACCTGACGCCACTGGTGTGGCACGTCGCCCGAGGGCACGGGCTGGACCGCAGCACCGCGGAGGACGTGGTGCAGACGGTCTGGCTCGCGCTGCTGCGGCACCTCGACCGGCTGGTCGAACCGCGCGCGCTGGCCGGGTGGCTCGTCGTCGCGACGCGCCGCGAGGCCCAACGGACCTGGACACCGGCTCGCCGCGAAGCGGCGCTGAGCGACGAGCTGGCGGACCAACTGGAAAGCGAGTACGGCCTGCCCGAGGACGCCGCCCTGGTCGACGACCGGGACCACCGGCTGTGGCGGGCCTTCGGTCGTTTGTCGCAGAAGTGCCAGGAACTTCTGCGGCTCACCGTGCTGGCCGGCCGGGCGGAGTACCGCGCGGTCGCCGAAGCACTGTCCATGCCGCGCGGCAGCATCGGCCCCACCCGGGGTCGGTGCCTGACCATGTTGCGCACACATCTCGACGCGGAAGGAGGATCGCGGTGAACGACATCGACCCGCGCGATGACCGCAGAGGCCAAGAGGACACCGCTGTCCTCACTGAACTGAACCGCCTGGTGTACGAGTTGGACGCGCCCCCGCCGGGGCTCGTCGAACGGATCCAGTTCGCGGTGGCACTGGAGAACCTGGACGTCGAGGTGGCCCGCTGGGAACGCGCGGGCTCGTTCGCGGGCGTGCGCGGCGGCAGCCCCGGCACCATCACGTTCACCGTGGACAACCTGACGTTGATGGTGAACTTCACCTCCATCGGCGCGCGGCACCGCATCGACGGCTGGCTCGTGCCCGCGGGTGAGCACACCGTCGAGGTCCGGGTGGCCGAGCACGAGTCGAGCACCACCAAAGCCGACGACGGTGGCCGGTTCGTGCTGTCCGACGTGCCCGCCGGCACCACGCAGATCGTGGTGCACCTGGTGAACTCGCGCGGCGAGCCGGGGCGGACGGTCGTGACACCGACGATCATGTTGTAGGAACGGTTCCGCCAGACGGCCGCGAGGACGGCGTCACGGGTGGGTCGACCGGTGGTGTTCTCACGGAGAGTAACCCGTTCGGCGCACGGAGAGCATCCACAAGACGGCTTCTCGGACACGTTCTGTGTGCTGGCATTAAGGACGTGTCCGTGTCTCGTGCTGCAACGCCGGTCTCCTCACACACTTCGAACGGTGTCGAAGTGGCGGTCGACCTGCACAAACAGGCGTTCCGAGCGGCGTCGGGAGGAAGGCCTGCGGATGCGGTGACGCTCCTGCGCCGCGCGCTGCGTGCACTGCCCGTGATGTCGCCGAGCGTCGAAGCGACCACGGTCCGCATCCGGATCCTGATCACGCTGTCGTACGGCGAGGCGGAGACGGACTCCGTCGAGGACGGCCTGGCGCGCCTGCGGACGGCGGCCGAGCTGATCGGCACGCTACCCGAGGGGCCGGACGCGGTCGGCCTGCGGGCGATCGTGAAGGACCAGGAGGCCCTGATCCTCCACCGGGCCGGCCGGACCGCCGAGGCGATCGCGCTGTACGACGAGTCGGTGCGCGACCTGGAGGCCGGGTGGGCGTCCGGCGCGGTCGGCGCGGCGACGTTGTCGACGGCGCTGGTGAACCGCGGGCTGACCAACATCGCGTTCGGCCTGCCGGAGGCGGCGGAGCGCGACATGCGCCGGGCGATCGAGCTGGCCGAGGCCGAGGACCTGCCGCTGATGAAGGCGAAGGCGCTGGGCAACCTCGGCGACATCGCCCACCTGACGGGTGACGTGCCCCGTGCGCTGGCGTACCACGAGCAGGCCGAACGGGTGTTCCGGCTGCTGGCGCCGGACCTGGTCGCCCGGACCCAGATCGACCGGGCGCGCGTGATGCTGGCGGCGGGGTTGGCGGACGAGGCGGCCGGGCACCTGGACGAGGCGCTGGTCGTGCTGCGCCGGCGGCGGGTCGGCCAGGACCTGGCGGAGGCCGAACTGGCCCGCGCCGCGGCGGCCCTGCTGCAAGACGACCCGACCACCGCGCGTCAACTGGCGGACCAGGCCCAACGCCGGTTCCGCCGACGTGGCAGCAAGTCGTGGGCCGAACTGGCCGCGCTGATGCGCATGCGGGCCGAGTTCGCCTCCGCCACCCGCCCGCCCGACTCCGCCACCCCTCCCTCGACCTCCTCTACCGCCATCCCCACCCCCTCCGCCGCCCACACCTCCCCCACCGAACCGGCCGCCACCGAACCGGCCGACCACGGCCGCACCGCCCCCGCCGACCACGGCCGCACCGCCCCCGCGCCCGCCGCCGCCCTCACCTCCCCCGCCGGCCGCACCTCCCCCGCCGACCCCTTCGTGCCCACGCAGGAGCGAACGGAGACCCTTCCCACCCGCGCCTCGACGAGGGTGTCGGCGCGGGTGTCGGCGCGGGTCACCCCGGCCCGCGCGACGCGGCTGGCCGAGCGGCTGACCGCGGTCGGGCTGACCGACGAGGCCTCCGTCGCCAGGCTCCTCGCCGTGCGGATGGCGATCCGGCGCGGCGACACCAAGGCCGCGCGCGCGTTGCTGGACCAGGTGCCGGCGCCGGGCCCCATCACCCCGATCGACCACCGGATGCTGCTGCGGCTGTGCCGGGCCGAGCTGGCCGTGGCCGTCGGCGAGCCGGGGCCGGCGTTGCGCGAAGCGGAGGAGGGCCTGGCCGAGCTCGGCCGCGTCCGTGATCGGATGGGTGGTCTGGACCTGCTCTGCGGCACCGCCGTGCACGGCCGTGAGCTGGGCGAACTCGCCGTCGGGCTGGTGCTGGAGCACGACGGCGACGCGGAGGCGACGTTCGACTGGCTGGAGCGCACGCGGGCGCAGGTGTACCGGTACGAGCCGTTGCCGGCGATCGACGACCCGGTGTTGGCCCGGCGGGTGGCGCAGTCGCGGTCGTTGTCGCGGGCGGTGCAGCAGGCGCGGTTGGACGGTCGGCCGGTGGCGGAGTTGGAGGCCCGGCTGGACGAGTTGCAGCGCGAGGTGGCGCGGCTCGGGTGGCACACGAGCGTGTGGGGCCGGCCGCGGCCGGTGCGCGGGGTGACCGAGGTGCGTGCCGCCCTGGGTGATCGCGCGATGGTGAGCTTCGTGACGCACCGTGACGTCCTGTCGGCGGTCGTGCTGGTGGCCGGCGAGGCGAGGCTGGTGCGGCTGGGGCGGACGGCGCAGGTGTTCGAGTCGGCGCGGCAGTTGCACGCCGATGTCGACGTGCTCGGGCCGGACCACCTGTCGCCGCTGCTCGCCGCGGCGGTGGCGGCGTCGGCGGCGCGGCGGGCGGAGCGGTTGGACGAGGCGCTGTTCGGGCCGCTCGGCGGGTTGATCGGCGAGCGCGAGCTGGTCGTCGTGCCGACCGGTGACCTGTACGCGGTGCCGTGGAACACCCTGCCGTCGCTGCACGGTCGCCCGATCGTGGTCGCCCCTTCGGCGACGGCGTGGCTGAACGCGATGGCGGCGCGGACGTCGGCGAAGCGGGTCGTGCTGGTCGCCGGTCCGAACCTGCCCGAGGTGGTCGGGGAGGTGAGCGACCTGCGCGGTACGTACCCCGATGCGGTGATGGCGGAAGCGGTGAGTGACGTCCTGGCCGCGTTGGACGGCGCCCGCCTGGCGCACATCGCGGCGCACGGCGAGCACGTCGCCGACAACGCCCTGTTCTCACGCCTGGAGCTGGCCGACGGCCCGCTGTTCGCCCACGAGACCGCCCGCCTCCGAACCACACCCGAACAAGTGATCCTCGCGGCGTGCTCGCTCGCGCTGAGTCACATCCGGCCGGGCGACGAGGCGCTGGGATTCGCGGGCGCGCTGCTGGCGAGCGGCTCGCGCACCGTCGTCGCCGCGGTCAACCAGGTCGGCGACCGGGCCGCCGCGATGACCATGGGCACGTTCCACAAGTTGCTGGCGGACGGCAAACCGGTGTCCCACGCCCTCGCCGAAGCCATTGCGGCGGACCCTCTACGTCGCCCGTTCGTGTGTTTCGGGGCCTGAACTTTCTGCCACCACCACCCTACCCGACCAGGCGAATTCCCCCACGTCAGAACGCCCCGATCACCGCTCCCGCATCACTGACCGCAACCGTGTGCGTGGCGAACCCGGACTCGGTCGCCACGTGCAACAGGAACCCGGTGGGCTCCGCGAGGTACCCGATCTGCCGGTCCGCGCGGAGGGTCAGCGACGTCTGGCGGTAGGTGCTGGGCGCGACGGTCACCACCGTGCCCGCGAACGGCACGCTGATCGCCCGGTGCACGTGCCCGGCCAGGACGCGGGCGACGTTGCCGTGCCGGGCGAGCACCTCACCCAGCGCCGGCCCGTCGTGCAGCCGCATGCCGTCGAGGAACGGGATGCCGACCGCCACCGGCGGGTGGTGCAGGCAGACGAACGCGGGCACATCGGGCCGCTGGGCGAGCACGTCGTCCAGCCACGACAACTGCTCGTCACCGACCCGCCCGGCCGGACTGCCCTCCACCCAGGAGTCGAGCGCGACCACCGTGACCTCCGCATGCGCGACCGCGTAGTGCGCCGACGACCCGCCGCCGAGGAACGACGATCCCCCGAACACCTCCAGCAGCGCCGCCGGATTGTCGTGATTGCCGGTGACCAGGTGCAGCGGCAACGGAAACGCCCCGATCACCTCCCGCAACCGCAAGTACTCCTCGACCCGCCCGTGCTCGGCGAGGTCACCGGTGATCACCACGCAGTCGGGCCGGGGATCCAACGCGAGCACCGTTCCCAACGCGCGGTGCAACGACGCGGCCGGCTCGGCGGCCAACGCATCCGTCCGCAGGTGCGGATCGCTCAGGTGCGCGATGAGCACGTGGTCAACTCCAGTCCTCGAGTTCCGGCAAGGGTGTCGCGCAGGTGATGCCGGGCAGGTGATGTCGGGCAACGGTCGGCGGGCGTCGGGGCGGACTGGCGGGTCCAGGGGTGGACTGGCGGCGTCGAGGGTGGACTGGCGGCGTCGAGGGTCAGGCGGTGGGTAGGCGGGTGGGTGGTTCGGGGTTCCGTCTCGTTCTAACCGAGGGGCGGTAACGGTGTTTCCGTACACTTTCTGGTTGATCTCACCCGATCGTGTACGCCGCCGTCCTGCCCCACGCCTCCATCCCACCTCACCCCGGCACGGCGAAGGGCCCGGTTCGCCAGAGGCGAACCGGGCCCTTCGTGAACTTCAGCCGATCGAACCTCGGTCAGGTGACCTGGTCGATCAGAAGTCCATGCCGCCGCCCTCGGGCATGGCGGGCGCGGCGCCGGCCTTCTCCGGCTTGTCCGCCACCACGGCCTCCGTGGTGAGGAACAGCGCGGCGATCGACGCGGCGTTCTGCAGCGCCGAGCGCGTGACCTTCGTCGGGTCCGGCACGCCGGCCGCCAGCAGGTCCTCGTACACACCGGTCGCGGCGTTGAGGCCGTGGCCGACGGGCAGGCCCTTGACCTTCTCCACGACGACACCGCCCTCGAGGCCGGCGTTCACGGCGATCTGCTTCAACGGCGCCTCGACGGCGACCTTGACGATGTTCGCGCCGGTCGCCTCGTCACCCTCGAGGTTCAGGCCCGCGAACGCGATCTCGGCGGCCTGCAGCAGCGCGACGCCACCACCGGCGACGATGCCCTCCTCGACGGCGGCCTTCGCGTTGCGGACGGCGTCCTCGATGCGGTGCTTGCGCTCCTTGAGCTCCACCTCGGTGGCGGCACCGGCCTTGATCACCGCGACACCGCCGGCGAGCTTCGCCAGGCGCTCCTGCAGCTTCTCGCGGTCGTAGTCGGAGTCCGACTTCTCGATCTCCGCGCGGATCTGGTTGACGCGGCCCTGGATCTGCTCCGGGTCACCGGCGCCCTCGACGACCGTGGTCTCGTCCTTGGTCACGACGACCTTGCGCGCCTTGCCCAGCAGCGACAGGTCGGCGTTCTCCAGCTTGAGGCCGACGTCCTCGGTGATGACCTGGCCACCGGTGAGGATCGCGATGTCCTGCAGGATCGCCTTGCGGCGGTCGCCGAAGCCGGGCGCCTTGACGGCGACGGACTTGAACGTGCCGCGGATCTTGTTGACGACCAGCGTGGCCAGGGCCTCGCCCTCGACGTCCTCGGAGATGATCAGCAGCGGCTTGCCGCCCTGCATGACCTTCTCCAGCAGCGGGAGCAGGTCCTTCACCGACGAGATCTTCGAGCCGTAGAGCAGGATGTACGGGTCCTCGAGGACCGCTTCCTGGCGCTCGGGGTCGGTCACGAAGTAACCGGAGATGTAACCCTTGTCGAAGCGCATGCCCTCGGTGAGCTCGAGCTCGAGCCCGAGAGCGTTGCTCTCCTCGACGGTGATGACACCTTCCTTGCCGACCTTGTCCATCGCCTCGGCGATGAGCTCGCCGATGGTCGAGTCGCCCGCGGAGATGGACGCCGTGGCGGCGATCTGCTCCTTGGTCTCGACCTCCTTGGCGGTCTTCAGCAGCTGCTCGGTCACGGCCTCGACGGCCTTCTCGATGCCGCGCTTGAGGCCGAGCGGGTTGGCGCCCGCGGCCACGTTGCGCAAGCCCTCGCGGACCAGAGCCTGGGCGAGCACGGTGGCGGTCGTGGTGCCGTCACCCGCGACGTCGTCGGTCTTCTTCGCCACTTCCTTGACGAGCTCGGCCCCGATCTTCTCCCACGGGTCCTCGAGCTCGATCTCCTTGGCGATGGAGACGCCGTCGTTGGTGATGGTCGGCGCGCCCCACTTCTTCTCGAGCACGACGTTGCGGCCCTTGGGGCCGAGCGTCACCTTGACGGCGTCGGCGAGAATGTTCATGCCACGCTCGAGACCGCGGCGGGCATCCTCGTCGAACGCGATCATCTTGGCCATTGCGGTGTGTTCCTCCGCCTGATTACGAATGGGGCCACTGCGGACGCGCGCCCGCAGCGGAACACGGTGCTTCGGCCAGGCTCGGTGCCCGCGACGGACGACCAGCCCCCAACAGGGGACGGGCCTCACCGTCCCAGCCTGCGTGTTGGCACTCAGGTGTTCCGAGTGCCAACACCGTGTTTAGCACTCGACGGAGGAGAGTGCAAGAAGAGCTGGTCAGCGGGACGTGCGGACGGGCACGCTCGTGGGCAGCGCCCTCTTGCTCGTCGTGCCCCCGACCTCGATGGATCGGCTGGTGCCGCTGTCGCCGCCGTTGCCGCTGGGTCGCGGAGGTTCATCCTTCGGCGTGAGGATCACCACGAGGATGACGATGAGCACGATCGCGACCGCCCCGGCGATCACGGGCGCGAACCACGCGGGCCGCGACTTGGCGGACGTGGTGAACGCGCTCGCGCCGACCTGCGCGGGCGGGCGCAGCCGCACGGGCTCGTGCAGGAACCCGGGCGGCTGTTGCTGCTGGTAGGGCTGCTGCCGGTACGGGCCGCCGGGCTGCTGGGCCACGGGCACGCCGCCGGTCTGCGGCCCCATGGGCACCGCGCCGGAGTCCGTGCGACGGGGCGGCGGGGCGCCCTGGGGCGCGCCCTGCAGCGCGACGCGCGCCGCGGCGATCAGCTCCACGCACGAGCCGTAGCGCTGGTTCGGGTCCTTGGAGGTGCCCTTGCGCAGCACGTCGTCGATGGCGGGCGGCAGCGACACCATCGAGGTCAACGGCGGGATCTCCGCGCCGAGGTGCCCCTGGATGACGTCCTGCACGCCGCCCTGGAACGGCGGCCGCCCGGACAGGCACGCGAACACCATGCACGCGAGCGCGTACTGGTCGGTGCGGCCGTCGAGCGGTTCGCCGCGCAGGTGCTCGGGCGCGGCGTAGGTGGGTGAGCCGAGGAAGTCGCCGGTGCGGGTGCGGTGCCCGGTGGCGCCGCGCCGGGTGAGGCCGAAGTCGGCGAGGTAGACGTGCTCGCCCGCGGCTTCCTTGGTCGTGACCAGCACGTTGGCCGGTTTCACGTCGAGGTGGACCAGGCCCTTGCCGTGCAGCATGTCGAGCGCTTCGGCGACCTGGCCGAGCAGCGTCAGGGTGCGCGCGGGCGAGAGCGGGCCGTCCTTGATGTGGCTGGCGAGGTCCTGCCCGTCGACCAGCCGCATGGCGATGTAGAGCAGCCCGTCGACCTCGTCGAAGTCGTAGAGCGGCACGATGTTGGCGTGGTCGATCGCCGAGGTGTTGCGCGCCTCGTCGACGAACCGCTCCCGGAACTCGGCGTCCGCGGTGAGGTGCTCGCCGATGACCTTCAGGGCGACCTTGCGACCGAGCCTGACGTCCGTGGCCTTGTAGGTCACGCTCATGCCACCGCGGCCGAGCACCCCGTCGATCCGGTAATGGCCCAGCCGTCGCCCGCTCAGGTCCTCCGACACGCGACGGAGCCTAACGCCCGCGTACAGGGGCTCACACGGGGTTCCCGGCAAACGGAGCAAACGGACCGCGCGAGGCGCCGGGGGAAGGACGCCCGACCCGCCGGGTGACGGGTCGGGCGGAGGTCACGATGCCTTCCGCACGTCCGATGCCTGGCTGCGGCCGTCGCGCCCTGCCTGGATCTCGAACTCCACGCGGTCGCCCTCGGCCAGCGTCCGGAAGCCTTCCATCTGGATCGCCGAGTAGTGCACGAACACATCGGGCCCGCCGTCGGCGGCGATGAATCCGTACCCCTTCTCCGAGTTGAACCACTTGACCGTGCCGACAGCCAAGACGTCCTCCTTCGAGAAATACCTTGAGCAAACCGCCACGCTAGAGGCACGAGGGGGTTCGCCGATACCTCCTTATGGAGTCATGAGCGTGCGCTGAATCCGTTGTCGCGCAACCAACTGACGAGTCCGCGCGGGCTGCGGGTCCGGGTGAGCACCAGACCGGGTCCGGCGAAGTCGAGGACGAGTCCTTCGCCATTCCGCACGGATTGGGGCGCGTCGGGGGAAACGGCGCGCAGCCGGCACTGCACGGTGTCGGCGAACGCGACCACGTGGCCGCCGGCGAGGGTGACCAGTTCGCCCGGTTCGAGGGTGACCACGTCGAGCGTGCCGTAGCAGCTGAGCACAACGGGCCCGGTGCCGAACGCGTAGGTGAGGAAGCCGTGGTCGCCGCCGTGCAGCGCGCGCACGGGCGGCGCGGACGGGTCGAGGCGGGCGGTGGCGGCGCAGGCGAGCCAGCTGTCGCGGGAGACGCACCAGCCGGTCGTGGCGTCGAGTTCGAGCACGTGCAGGTCGCCGGGCAGGGGCGGCGCGACGTCCACCCAGCCGCCTTCGGGGCCGGCGGTGCACAGCGCGGCGCTGACGCCGGGCGACTTGGTGCGGCCGTCGACGGTGATGCCGTAGCTGGTCGCGAGCACCGAGGAGCGCTCGACCACCACCGGTTCACCGGGTGCCAGGACGAGTCGGGCCACCCCGAACGTGGGGGTGTGGCGGGTCCGGACCTGCAACTTTCCCCCTGTCGTGATCAGCCGGTTGGAGCAGTCTGCCACGGGCGCGGCAGGATGGGGCGCGTGTCGAACACGCTGACCCGAGTCGCTGATCACAAGGCCCGCGTCGCCGGGCTGGTCGGGGCGATGCCGGTGGTGACCTCGCCCGTGGCCGACTGCCTGGGCCTGGTGCTCGCGGAGGACCTGGTCGCGACGGTGCCGTTGCCGCCGTTCGACAACTCGGCGATGGACGGTTACGCGGTGCGCGCGGCGGACGTGGCGTCGGTCCCGGTGGAGTTGCCGGTGGTGGAGGACATCCCGGCGGGGCGGCCGGCGTCGGCGCCGCTGGCGGCGGGCACGGCGCACCGGATCATGACGGGCGCGCCGGTGCCGGCGGGCGCGGACGCCGTCGTGCAGGTGGAGTGGACCGACGGCGGCACGTCGGTGGTGCGGGTCGACCGGCCGGTGGCGGTGGGCCAGAACGTGCGGCGGATGGCGGACGACGTGGCCGTGGGCACGACGGTGCTGCGCGCGGGCGTGGTGCTCGGGCCGGCGCAGCTGGGGTTGGCGGCGGCGCTGGGCTTCGGTTCGCTGCCGGTGCGGCGCAGGCCGCGGGTGCTGGTGCTGTCGACCGGGTCGGAGCTGGTGGGGCCCGGTGCGGCGTTGGAGCCGGGGCAGATCTACGAGTCGAACGGCGTGATGCTGGCCGCGGCGGTGCGCGAGGCGGGCGGCGAGGCGGAGCTGCTGCGGTTCGTGCCGGACGACGTCGAGCAGTTCCACGCGGCGATCGCGCCCCGGTTGGCGTCGGTGGACCTGCTGCTCACGTCCGGTGGCGTGAGCGCGGGGGCGTACGAGGTGGTGAAGGACGCGTTCACCGGGCGCGGGGTGGAGTTCACGAAGGTCGCGATGCAGCCGGGCGGGCCGCAGGGGGCGGGGCGCTACCAGGGGGTGGCGGTGGCGACGCTGCCCGGGAACCCGGTGAGCGCGCAGGTGTCGTTCGAGGTGTTCATCCGGCCGGCGCTGCGTGCCGCGATGGGGTTCTCGCGGGTGGAGCGGCCGATGGCGGTGGCCCGGTTGAGCGCGGCGCTCACGTCGCCGGCGGGGCGCACGCAGTTCCGGCGGGGCGCGTACGACCCGGAGTCGGGGCGCGTGGTGACGCCCGTCGGCGGGCCGGGTTCGCACCTGCTGTCGGCGTTGGCGGTCAGCGATTGCCTGATCGAGGTGCCGGAGGACGTCACGGAGCTCGCGGCGGGAGCCGAGGTGGCGGTGCGCCTCCTGCACGGAGAGTGACATCGATCTGACGCTGAGCCATTGATCGCCGCTGTGACGCGGCTTACACTGGGAGTGATCGCGGTTCCGGCCGGTCCGTGCGTTCGTCGGGGGACGCACGGGCGGGCCGGACGCGGGCCGGCGGAGCCGCGTAGCGTGTGGCGGGCCGGAAGCACCGCCCTGACACGGAAGAGCCATGACCGTCGATCGCGACAAGCACAGTGGTGCCGTCTCCCACTTCCTCGAGCTCGCCCGGGGCATCGTCCCCCCGATGCACCCCGCGGGCCGTCCCTTCGTGGCGGGAGCTGCCGTCGCGACACTGCTGCTGCGCCGCTACTCCAGGCGCGCCGGTGTCGTCGGCGGCCTGCTGACCGCGTGGGTCGCGTGGTTCTTCCGCGAGCCCAAGCGGACCACGCCCACCCGTCCCGGCGTCGCGGTCGCACCGGCCGACGGCACCGTGTCGCACGTGGTCGAGGCCGTGCCGCCCGCCGAGCTCGGGCTCGGTTCCACGCCGATGACCCGGATCAGCGTGTTCCTGTCGGTGTTCGACGTGCACGTGCAGCGCGTGCCCGTGCCCGGCCTGGTGCGGCAGGTGTCGTACCGGCCAGGGAAGTTCCTGTCCGCCGACCTGGACAAGGCCAGCGAGGACAACGAGCGCAACACGGTGTGGCTGACCACGCCGTCCGGGCACGACGTGGTGGTCGTGCAGATCGCGGGCCTGGTGGCGCGGCGGATCGTGTGCGAGGTCGTCGAGGGCGACAAGGTCGCCGTCGGGCAGACCTACGGCCTGATCCGGTTCGGCTCGCGGGTCGACCTGTACGTGCCGACGGGCAGCCGGGTGCTGGTGGAGGCCGGGCAGCGCACGATCGGCGGCGAGACCGTGCTGGCCGAGCTACCCGCGGAGGGCTGAGCGGATGGCTCCCAGCGGGCCGGGGATCAGGCTGCTGCCGAACGCCATCACGGTCCTCGCGATGTGCGCGGGGCTGTCGGCCGTGCACTTCGCGATCGGCGGGTTCTACGGGGCGGCGATCGGCTCGATCGCGGCGGCGGCCGTGTTCGACGGGTTGGACGGGCGGATCGCCCGGTTGCTCGACGCGACCAGCAAGATGGGCGCCGAGCTCGACTCGCTGGCGGACGCGATCTCGTTCGGCGTCGCGCCCGCGCTGGTGATCTACGTGTGGAAGTTCGACCCCGGTCGCGAGGGCTGGGTCGTCGCGTTGATCTTCGCGGTGTGCATGGTGCTGCGGCTGGCGCGGTTCAACACGCTGCTGGAGGTCGAGCAGCCGCCGTTCGCCAAGGAGTTCTTCGTCGGCGTGCCCGCGCCGGCCGGCGGGCTGTTGCTGCTGCTGCCGTTGATCCTGGACGAGCAGCTCGGCCGCTCCGGCTGGTGGTCGAGCCCCGCGGTCGTCGCGGTGTGGACCGTGGGAATCGCGTTGCTGCTGGTGAGCCGGATCCCGACGCTGTCGGTGAAGACCATCAAGGTCCCGCCGCGCTTCGTCGCGCCGTTGCTGGTGCTGGTCGGGCTGCTGGCGGCGGCGGTGATCACGTTCCCGTTGGTGGCGCTGATCGCGGCGATGCTGGTGTACCTCGCCCACCTGCCGTACTCGGTCCGGCGGTACCGGTGGTTGGCGAAGCACCCGGAGGCCTGGTCGGTGCCTGCGGCGGATCGGCGGGCGATCAAGCGGGCTCACGGCGTGGCGGCGCGGCGGTTGGGGTTGCGGCAGCCGTTGGGCGGCCGGGTGGCGGGTGCGGCGATGCGCGCCGTGCGGCGGCCTAGGCGGGTGGTCGACCCGACGCACGTGGCCGCGGAGGCGAACGGCCAGGCGAGGCCGGGCAAACGCCGGGGCTGGCGACAGATCGGCTTGCGCCGACATGATCGACCTTAACCGGCACCCCACCCCTGACCTGCTGTTTCACCCCGTCACCGCGTTCACGATCGAGTGATCTCCACTCGGACCGTGAACCAAAACGCCGTTTTCAACACCCTGAAACGTCGGTTGGAACAACGAGGCCAGCAACCAACCCCCGCCCCGCACCCACCAGCCGCACGCCCCCACAACCACCCACCGGGTCCACCACACCACCAACCCACCACGGACCCGCAGCGCCCGCACCGAGTCCACCACACCCAGCCCGCCCACAACGGACCCGGAACCGCCCCACCGAGGCCCGATTTGACATGGGTTCGGGTGCCATAGGCTGGTCGAAGCCGGGCAGGCTTGGCGGACGCTTTTCCCGCCAGGCCTGCCCGGCTTTGGCCTGCCTGGGGTGCCCGTAAGGGCCCCATGTCAAATCGAGCCGAACGAGACCACCCCGCGCCACCCGCCCAGCGTGACCTCGCACGCGCCGACCGCCGCGCGCGCTCCGCCCCGCGCTCCGCCCGCCCGCGCCAACCAGCCCCCGCGCCAACCAGCCCCGCGCTACTCCTCGTCGTCCGCGAACGGATCCTCCGAAGTCGCCGGATCCCACGACAACCCGGGCACACCCCACCCATTCGCCTTGAGCATCTTCTTCGCCGCGCGCTTGTGCCGCCCCACCAACCGGTCCAGGTAGATGACCCCGTCCAGGTGATCGGTCTCGTGCTGCAAGCACCGCGCGAAGAACCCGGTGCCCTCGACCTCGACGGGCTTGCCGTCACCGTCGAACCCGGTCACCTTCGCCCACGACGCCCGCCCCGTCGGGTACGTCTCCCCCGGCGCCGAGAGGCAACCCTCGAAATCGTCGTCCGGGTCCGGCATCCCCAGCGGCACGTCCGACGTCACCAACGTCGGGTTCACCACCACACCCCGGTGCCGCACACCCTCGTCATCCGGGCAGTCGTAGACGAACAACCGCAGGTCGACCCCGATCTGGTTGGCCGCCAGACCGACACCGTGCGCCGCCGCCATCGTCTCGTACATGTCGTCGATCAACGTGCGCAGCGACTCGTCGAACACCTCGACCGGGCGGGTCGGGTTGTGGAGCACGGGATCTCCGGCGATCCGGATCGGGTGAACTGCCATGGCGTGCAGCCTAACGGCGCGTCGGATCGGACGCGCCGACCGATGAGCCACTCCCCGCGAAGATCACGTGATGTAATGGCACCCACGCACGGGACACGGCTGAGGAGCCAGATGGACGCCGCAGAGGCACTGGCGCCGGCGGAGGGGCCGGACGACGGTTTGAACGACCGGGAGCGCGAGATCCTGGCCTTCGAACGCCAGTGGTGGAAGTACGCGGGTGCGAAGGAACAGGCCGTCAAGGAGCTGTTCGACATGTCCGCGACGCGCTACTACCAGCTGCTCAACGCGTTGATCGAGAAGGAAGAGGCGTTGGCCGCCGATCCGATGTTGATCAAGAGACTGCGCAGGTCCCGCTCCGGCAGGCAACGCGCCCGCGCGGCGAAGCGGCTGGGCGTCGAGCGCCGATGACGAATCCGGAACAGCCGACCGGGCCCGCGCACCCGGCACGCGCCGCGGGCTACGCGCTGCTCGGCGTGGCCGTGATCGCCCTGGTGGTCGGCCTCGTCAGCCTGTTCACCGGCGACCCGGACGACACCCCGCCCGCGGCCCAGTCGACCCCGCCGTCGGCGACCTCGGGCACGTCGGACGGCTCCGGGACCTCGGCCGCGCCCACCGAGCCGACCACCCCGCCGTCGTCGGAGACGTCGCCGCCGGCCGGCACCACCGCGCCGACGACGTCCGCCAACGCCGGCGCGACGACCACGGAGACCCCGCCGCCGCCCGTGACCACGACGCCCAAGGTCCCGGTGCGCATCTACAACAACAGCACCACCCAGGGCCTGGCCGCCCGCGCGTCGGACGACGTCGTGAGCGCCGGCTGGGAGGTCGCCGAGAAGGGCAACTACTCCCAGGGCACGATCTGGACCACCACGGTCTACTTCCGCCCCGGCACCGACGAGGAAGCCTCGGCGCGCGAACTGGCCCGGCTCCTCAACGCCCGGGTCGAGCCCCGGTTCGACGGCATCCAGAACGCGCAGCCGGGCATCATCGTGATCGTCACCAACGACTACAAGGGTCCGGCCAAGAAGGTCTCCTAGTGCGGCGGCGGCGCGCAGGGCAGTCGGCGCGGTCGGGCGGCCTCGTCCTCGCGTGGAGGACGGGCCGCTCAGGTGGGATCTCACCCCCGCACGCCGGTCAGGGCGAAGAACTCCTGCCTGGTGCGCGGGTCGTCGCGCAGCGCGCCCAGCATGGCGGAGGTGACCGTGCGCGAGCCGGTGGCGCGGACACCTCGCAGGGACATGCACAGGTGCTCGGCCTCCACCACGACGCCGACGCCGCGGGGTACCAGGTGCTCCTGCAGCCAGTCCGCGACCTGCTTGGTCAGCCGTTCCTGCACCTGCAGGTCGCGGGCGAACAACTCGACCACGCGGGCGAGCTTGGACAGGCCGAGGATGCGCGCGCCGGGCAGATAGCCGACGTGGGCGACGCCCTGGAACGGCAGCAGGTGGTGCTCGCACAACGACTGCACCGGGATGCCGCGGGCGAGGACCAGTTCGTCGTAGCCCTCTTCGTTGGGGAACGTGGTCAGGTCGAAGTCACGTGGCGTCAGCATCTCGGCGTAGGCGTCGGCGACCCGCCTGGGCGTGTCGGCCAGGTGCTCCGACGCCGGGTCCTTGCCCAGCGCGGCGAGCAGGTCGGCCACGGCCCGCCGCGTCGCGTCCAGGTCGATGCCGTCGCGCCCGCCGACGGGGTGGAGCCGTCGGCGCGCGCCCGCGGCGGGGGCGCTCACCCCGCCCGCCCACGACGTGCCGGCGCGTACCGCGAACCCAACCGGGCCAGGGCGAGGGCGGCGACGAACAGGCCGAAGTCGCGCAGCGCCACGTCGTAGTGCGCCGGGATGGTCAGCAGGTTCACGATGATCCCGGCCAGCCAGGCTGCGACCAGCAGGCCGCCGAAGCGCGGCGCGACCGCGACCACGACGCCCGCCACGACCTCCACCACGCCGACCGCGTACATGGCCTGCTGCGCGGTGCCCGGCACAATCCCGTCGACCCAGGGGGCCAAGTACCGCGGCCAGTCCACGAGCAGGTTGGCGAACTTGTCGAGCCCGAACAGGACCGGTGCCAGCGTGAACGCGGCGCGCAGGAGCAGGAACGCCTGGTGGGCTGGGTCGGACGGCAACGCACGACCGGCGGGCCGGGCGCCGGATACCTCGGTGGCCATGACGCGCTCCTTCTATAGACAACTTTCGCTAACCTTAGAGCCTGGCCCGAGATTTAGTCAACCAAAGTGGGTTTTAGAAATGGACGATGTCAGCCAGCCCGAGGGGCACATCTCGGCCGTCGCGGCGCTCGACGAGCCGACCCGTCGCCGGCTGTACGACTTCGTGGTGCGCCGACCCGCGCCGGTGAGCCGCGACGAGGCCGCCGAAGCCGTGGGCGTGCCCCGCACCACGGTCGCGTTCCACCTCGACCGACTGGTCGCCGAAGGGCTGCTGGAGGTCGTCCACGAACGCCGCACCGGGCGCACCGGTCCCGGCGCCGGGCGGCCGTCGAAGCTGTACCGGCGGTCCGCCGAGCAGATCGCCGTGTCGCTGCCCGACCGGCGCTACGAGCTGGCCGGCCTCCTGTTGGCCGGCGCCCTCGCCGAGGTGGAGACCTCGGACGAACCGCCGCGTGTCGTGCTGCGGCGCCGTGCCCGCGCGGTGGGCCGCGACCTGGGCGAGGCCGCCCGTGGCGACCAGGACGGCCGGGCCGGCGTGCTGCGCGCGCTGGAGGGCTTCGGCTTCGAGCCGCGCGCCGACGAGCCCGACGCCTCGATCCTGCTCGGCAACTGCCCATTCCACAGCCTGGCCCGGCAGCAGACCGAGCTCGTCTGCGGCATGAACCTCAGCCTGCTCGACGGCCTGCTCGACGGCCTCGCCGCGACCGACCTGACCGCCCGCCTCGCGCCCTCGGCGGACCGCTGCTGCGTGCGACTGGACCCGGCCGACGGCTGAGCCGGGCCGGGCGGCGCCCCCGAGGCGGCCGTCGTGGTGGGTACTCGCGCGGAGGCCGACGGAGGTCGTCCACCTCACCTGCCCGCTCCGCAGCCGTCCAGGTGGCACGAGCGCCCAGCACTCGCTCAGCCCTCAGCGCTCGCGCGACTTGGCGTAGGCGGCGAGGGTCGCGAGCTGGGCCGGGTCCAGCGACGGCCGGACCGCCTCGCGCGCCGACGCCAGGTGCGCGCCCGTGACCTCCGCCGCCGACAACGACTCGCGCATCGCGGTCAACGCGGCCTCCCGGATCAACGCCGCGCAGTCCGCCGCCGAGTACCCGTCCAACTCCTCGGCCAACGCGTCCAAGTCCACGTCCGACCCCAACGGCGTGTTCCGCGACGACGCCCGCAGGATCTCGGCCCGCGCCTCGGCGTCCGGCGGCGGCACGTACACGAGGCGCTCCAACCGGCCCGGCCGCAGCAGCGCGGGGTCGACCAGCTCGGGCCGATTCGTCGCGCCGAGCACGATGACGTCGCGCAGCGGCTCGACCCCGTCCAGCTCGGTGAGCAGCGCGGCGACCACCCGGTCCGACACACCGGAGTCGGACGACTGGCCGCGCCGGGGCGCCAGCGCGTCGACCTCGTCCAGGAACACCATCGCGGGCGCCGCCTCGGCCGCACGCCGGAACAGCTCGCGGACCGCGCGTTCGGACTCGCCGACGAACTTGTCCATCAGCTCCGCGCCCTTGACCGACAGCACGTTCAACCGACCGGTGCCCGCCAACGCGCGGACCAGGAACGTCTTGCCGCACCCCGGCGGCCCGTAGAGCAGGAGGCCGCGCGGCGGCGCGACGCCGAGTCGGGCGAAGGAGTCCGGGTACTGCAACGGCCACAGCGCGGCTTCGGTGAGGGCCTGCTTGACCTCGGTCATGTCGCCGACGTCGGCCAGCGTCAGCCCGCCGGTCCGCAAAGTGTCCGAAGTGGACATCGAGATCGGCCGGACGATCTCCAGCGCTCCCACCAGATCCGCCTGCGCGACGCGCGGCTCGTCCACGTCGCGTTGCCGCAGCGCGGCCCGGAGCGCCGCCTCCCTGCGCATCGCCACCAGGTCCGCGGCGACGAAGCCCGGTGTCCGGTCCGCGATCACGCCGAGGTCCACATCGGACTCGACGGGCACGTCGCGCAGCAGGACCCGCAGCAGCTCGGTCCGCACCTTGCCGTCGGGCAGCGGCAGCACGAGTTCCCGGTCGACCAGCTCGGGCACCCGCAGCCGGGGGTCGATCGCCTCCGGGTGCGCGCTGGTGACCACGAGCGCGACGCCGTCGGGCCGTGCGCGCAACGCGTCCAGCACGACGGTCGCCACCGGCGGCGCCGAGGCCGCGGGCAACAACGCCTCGACGTCGGTCAGCACGAGCACGGAAGGCGCCTGCGACTGGGCTCGGGCGAGGGCGTCGACGATCCGCTGCGCCGCCGCGTTCGCCTCCAGCACGGCGATGCTGGGCGCGGCGACCTCGACCACCGTGGCTTCGGCGCCTTGGGCGACGGCCCGCACGAACGTCGCCTTGCCGACGCCCTCGGGTCCGCTGACCAGTGCCGCCAGCCGGGGTGCGGCGCCGAGCCGGGCCAGCAACTCCGGGTGGCTGAACGTCAGGTCGAACCACTCCGCCAACCGCTTCGCGGCCTCCTGCTGCCCGACCAGGTCCGCCACCGGCACCGCCGGCGTCACGACCTCGACCTCCGCCGCGCTCACCCCGGTGGTCGCCGTCGCGGTCACGCTGACGGTCGTCGTGCCGCCGGCTCCCGACACGACCGCGGGCGCGTCACCCGTGCGTGCGCCGTCACGCCAGCCGACCACCGTCGACGGCTGCACGGCGACCGGCCCGGGCGGGTCGGCGGAGGTGATGGTGAGCAGTTCGTTGGTCCACGTCATGCCGATGGCGTTGGACAGCTTGCGGCGCGTGGCGCTCACGTCCGAGCCGGGTGGTGGGGCCAGGTCCTGCGGCAGGAGGGAGACGGCGTCGCCGACGGTCAGCACCTTGCCGGTCAGCGCCATGCGCAGCGTTTCGGGGGTGAGCGAGGTGCTGGCCAACCGCGATCCGGCCACGGTGACGGAGCGTGCGGCGGCGACGTCCACCGGGGCCACCACGACCTCCGAGCCCTCCACCACGCCGAGGTTGGACAGGGTCACGTCGTCCACCAGCACCACGCCGGGCGGGCCGTCGCCGGCGGTCGCGGCGGCCAGGGCGGCGCTCACCCGGGCACCGGTCAGTCGCACCGCGTCCCACGCGCGCAGGCCCAACGCGTCCAGCACCTCCGGGTGCAAGCGGACCACGCCGCGGCGGGTGTCCAGGGCCGAGGGGGACAGGCGGGCGGTCAGCGTGATCACGGGGTGAGCGTAGTTGGGGTGGGCGGCCGGGGGCGCGTGGTCGGGCCGGATCGGGGCGGGCCGGATCGGGGTGACGGGCCGGATCGGGGTGACGGGCCGGATCCGGCGGCAAGGGCCAGGCGACCGGCAAGCGACCGCTCGATTCGCGGGCCACTGATCGGGGCGCGCGGGGCGGTGGGCGCGGGATGCGACGGTCGATGTGGGCCGGGCTGGTGGCTGACGGGCAGCCGACGGGGGCATGTGCGGGCGATGCGCGGCAGGCGCGGCGGCAGTGCGGCGGGCGCGCGGCAGGTTCGGCGGCGCATGGCAGGCCGGGCAGACGACGGCGCGGCGACACGTGACCGGCGCAGGCATGCGCGGCAGCGCGGCGGGTGCAGCGATGTGGGCCAGGCGACAGGCCGGGCACGCGGGCAGACGGAGGGTGCGGGCCGGGCGGAGGTGTGGGTCAGGTGGTGGCAGGTGTGTGGGGTGATGGTCGGGGCGGCAGGTGTGGGGTTGGGGTGGGTGGTGGGTCAGGTGGGGGGTGCGGCTGGCTGGTGTGGGGCGAGGGTTGGTTGCGGGCCTCGTTGTTCAACCGACGTTTCACGGTGGCGATAACGGCGTTCTCGTTCATGCCCTTTTTCAGGATCACTCGGATGGGTGACCCGGCGGACGTGGGCGAAAGAGGTGGAGAGGGGGTTTGCCGCAGGTCACGATGGGGCGATGTGGAGTTCGTTGGCGGCGTTGGTGGTGGCGTCCTTCCTGATCGCGTTGTCGCCCGGGCCGGGCACGGCGCTGGTGTTGCGGCACTCGGTCCGCGGCCGGCGGAGTGCGGTGGCCGTGGTCGCGGGCGCCTGGTACCTGGTGCTGGTCGGCGCCCTAGACCGGGTCCGCGGCCGGCTCGCCCGGGCCGGGGTTCGGCGCGCCCTGGACCGCGTCCGCGGTGGCGTGCTGGTCGCGCTGGGCCTTCGCCTGGTGGTCGACGCGCGGTGAGCGCTCGGGGCGTCGCCAGGGCAGTTCGGGGTACGACGCCAGCTCGACGTGCGTGGTGCAGCCGGCCAGGTCGGCGTACGCGCCGGCGAGCACCGCGGCCCTGATCCGCCGCACCTGCCCCACCGTCGGCAACTCCCCCACCAGCAGGAACGGCACCAGCAGCCGCCACGCGCCCACGGTCGCCGCACGGGCGCGGTGCGGTGCGCGCAACGTCGCCCTGGCCACGCGCAACGCGTGCTCGCCCGCGTCCATGGCCCGCGGGTACCCGGCGTGGTCCCACGACCAGCGCAGGCCGTCGGCCATGGCGCAGCGGACGCAGTCGGCGGGCCCGGTGGCCAGCTCCTCGCCGCACTGGGTGCACGTGAGCAGGGTCATCGCCCAGTCGGTGCACGTCCACGGGTGCCTGCCCACCTCGTCGGCCAGCACGAGCTCGGCCAGCTCGCGCTCGCCCGCGCCGCCTTCGGCGAGCTGCTCGGCGGCCAGCAGCTCCTGCCAGTCCAGCAGCCAGTACTGGTCGACGAGCTCCGCGCAGAACCGGCACGCCGGGTAGCCGCGGCCCGCGAGGTCGCCGCACGACGGGCACGGCGAGACGGCGGCGGGGCGGGCCACGCGCCGGGCGCCGGGCGGGAACGGCTGGTGATCAGCCACGCGGTGAAAGGTACGCGCAAACGGTGGCGCTTGGCATCCGCACCTTGGCATCCGCACCGGGCCGTGGCTATGGTCAGGCCGACAGCTCGACACACAACAACTCAAAACACGCGGGAGCTCGCGCCACAGCGGGCTGAGAGGGTGGCTGGAGCGCAACGGCTCCGGTGCCGCCGACCGCCTGAACCTGACCGGGTAATGCCGGCGTAGGGAGGAATGTCGTGACGGCACTTGACGACCGTTCGGTCAAGCCGAGCGTCACCACCGGGCCGATCTCGGGCTCGCACAAGGTCTACCGCGAGGTGGACGAGGGTGTGCGGGTCCCGTTCCGCCGGGTGGAGCTGACCAACGGCGATCACGTCGATCTGTACGACACTTCCGGTCCGTATACCGACGACAACGCGACCATCGACGTCCACAGTGGACTTCCCGAGCTGCGCGCGGACTGGATCGCCGCGCGCGAGCCGGTCGGCGGGGCGGTGACCCAGCTGGCGTACGCCAAGGCGGGGATCATCACGCCGGAGATGCGGTTCGTGGCGGCGCGCGAGAGCATGAGCCCGGAGTTCGTCCGGGACGAGGTGGCGATCGGCCGGGCGGTCATCCCGCTCAACCGCAACCACCCCGAGGCCGAGCCGATGATCATCGGGAAGAAGTTCCTGGTGAAGGTCAACGCGAACATCGGCAACTCGGCCGTGACCTCCTCGATCGAGGAGGAGGTGGAGAAGATGGTGTGGGCGTCGCGGTGGGGCGCCGACACGATCATGGACCTGTCGACGGGCAAGCGGATCCACGCGACCCGCGAGTGGATCATGCGGAACTCGCCGGTGCCGATCGGGACGGTGCCGATCTACCAGGCGTTGGAGAAGGTGGACGGCGATCCGGCGAAGCTGTCGTGGGAGGTCTACCGCGACACCGTGATCGAGCAGGCCGAGCAGGGCGTCGACTACATGACGGTGCACGCGGGCGTGCTGCTGCGGTACGTGCCGCTGACCGCGAAGCGGGTCACGGGCATCGTCTCGCGCGGCGGGTCGATCATGGCCGCGTGGTGCCTGGCGCACCACAAGGAGAGCTTCCTCTACACGCACTTCGAGGAGCTGTGCGAGATCCTGCGGACGTACGACGTGACGTTCTCGCTGGGTGACGGCCTGCGGCCGGGTTCGATCGCGGACGCCAACGACGAGGCGCAGTTCGCCGAGTTGCGGACGTTGGGCGAGTTGACGCACGTCGCGCGGTCGCACGACGTGCAGGTGATGATCGAGGGCCCGGGTCACGTGCCGATGCACAAGATCGCGGAGAACGTGCGGTTGGAGGAGGAGTGGTGCGGCGAGGCGCCGTTCTACACCCTCGGGCCGCTGGCCACGGACATCGCGCCCGCGTACGACCACATCACCTCGGCGATCGGGGCGGCGCAGATCGGCTGGCTGGGCACGGCGATGCTGTGCTACGTCACGCCGAAGGAGCACCTCGGCCTGCCGAACCGGGACGACGTGAAGACCGGCGTGATCACGTACAAGATCGCGGCGCACTCCGCCGACCTGGCCAAGGGGCACCCCGGCGTGCAGGACTGGGACGACGCGCTGTCGAAGGCGAGGTTCGAGTTCCGGTGGGAGGACCAGTTCAACCTGTCGCTGGACCCGGACACCGCGCGGTCCTACCACGACGAGACGCTGCCCGCGGCGCCCGCGAAGACGGCGCACTTCTGCTCGATGTGCGGGCCGAAGTTCTGCTCGATGAAGATCACCCAGGACGTGCGGCGGTACGCGGAGGAGCGCGGTCTGTCCACTGTGGAGGCGATCGAGGCGGGCATGTCGGAGAAGTCGCACGAGTTCACCGACCACGGGGCCAAGGTGTACCTGCCGGTGGTCGACTGATGGGGGCACGCGTGAGCCCGGCCGGGACGCGCTGATGGCCGCCACGCCACCGAGGGTCCTCACCATCGCCGGGTCCGATTCCGGCGGTGGTGCGGGCCTGCAGGCCGACCTGCGGACGCTGTTCGCGTGCGGTGTGCACGGGATGACGGCGGTCACGGCGGTGACCGTGCAGAACTCGCTGGGCGTCACCGGGTACACCGAGGTGCCGCCGGAGGTGGTGGCCGCGCAGATCGAGGCGGTGGCCTCGGACATCGGGGTGGACGCGGCGAAGACGGGGATGCTGGCGTCGGCGGCGATCATCGAGGCGGTCGCGGCGGCGGTGGACCGGGTCGACGTCGGGCCGTTCGTGGTCGACCCGGTGGCCGCGTCGATGCACGGGCAGCAGCTGCTGGCCGACGACGCGCTGGACGCGTTGCGGACGTTGCTGTTCCCGAGGGCGACGCTGGTGACGCCGAACCTGGACGAGGTGCGGCTGCTCACCGGTGTCGACGTGCGCAGCCGCGCCGACCAGCGCAAGGCCGCCGAGGCGCTGCACGCGATGGGCCCGCGGTGGGTGCTGGTGAAGGGCGGGCACCTGTGGGACGACCCGGAGTGCCTCGACGTGCTGTACGACGGCGCGGAGTTCGTCGAGCTGCTCGGGCCGCGCTACGACGTGAAGCACACGCACGGCAGCGGCGACACGCTCGCGTCGGCGATCGCGTCGCAGCTCGCGCGGGGTGCGGACGTGCCGACGGCGGTGCGGTTCGGCAAGGACTTCATCGTCCGCTCGGTGGCCGCCGCGTACCCGTTGGGTGGCGGGGTCGGTCCCGTGTCGCCGCTGTGGCGGTTGGAGGGCTAGCGTCGAGGGGGTGAAGGTCGACCTGACCGGCGCCCCCGAGACGATGTTGGCGACGCTGTACGCGCGGGCGCTCGACGCCCGCGCGCAGCGCCCGATCCTCGGTGACACGGCGGCGCTTGAGGCCGTGTCGCGCATCGAGTACGACTTCCCGCGGACCGGCATCACCGCGTCGACGGCGGCGGGTGTCGCGATGCGCGCGAAGCTGCTGGACGACTGGACCGCCGACTTCCTGGCCCGGCACCCGTCCGCGACCGTGCTGCACCTGGCGTGCGGGCTGGACGCGCGGGCGCGGCGGGTGGGGTTCGGGTCGGGCGTGCGGTGGGTGGACGTCGACTTCCCGGCGGTCGCCGAGCTGCGTGAACGGCTGCTGGACGTGCCGGCCGGGGACTACCGGCTGGTGCACGCGTCCGTCACGGACGGCGGGTGGTGGGACGGGGTGCCCGCGGACCGGCCCGTGGTCGCCGTGTTCGAGGGCCTGACCATGTACCTGACCGGGGACGAGGTGCGGGACCTGGTGCGGCGGGTCACGGGGCGGTTCGGCCGGGGTGAGCTGCTGTTCGACGTGTACGGGTCGTTCGGGATCAGGTTGCAGAGGTTCGTGCCGGCCGTGCGGCGGGCGGGTGCGACGCTGCACTGGGGGTTGGACGACCCGACCGTCGTCGAGGGCTGGCACGAGGGGTTGAGGTGCGTGGACGCGGTGCGGTCGGTGGAGCTGCCGCAGATCGCGGCCGAGCCGTGGCCGGCGCGCGTCCCGATGTGGGTCATGGCGCGGTTGCCGAAGGTCAGGGACGTGGGGCGGGTGCTGCGGTACCGGTTCTAAGGATGTTCTAAGCCACCGCTGTGGAACTCAGGCGTCTTGTATGGCATGAGCGCACTTCAGGACGCCTACGTGGCCGAGCTGGTGTTGAGCCAGCCCGAGGCGGTGGCGGCGTTGTTCGCCGGATCGGTGTTCTTGGGCGCGGTCGGCTTCGTGGTGGCGCGGCGGCGGGGGTGGGCCGCGCTGCCCGCCGTGCTGGCCGGGTGCGGGATGGCGTTGGCGCTGGCGGTGACCTTGGCGCGGCCGGGCGGGTCGTTCTCGGTCGCCACGACCGACCCGATCGGGATGTGCGTCGCGAACGAGTTCTCGATGGCGGGGTCGTTGGCGCGGCTGAACCTGCTGATGCTCGTGCCGTTCGCGTTCTTCGGCACGCTCGCCACGCGGCGGCCGTTCGCGGTGCTGGGCGTGGCGGCGGCGTTCAGCGGGGCGGTGGAGTTCGTGCAGGCGTTGACCGCGATCGGGGTGTGCGAGGCGCAGGACTTCATCAACAACACCGTGGGCGCGTTCTTCGCGGTGCTGGTGGCGTGGCTGCTCACAGTCGCCGCAGGTAGCCCTCGTACAACGCGCGCAGGTCGACCGTCTCGGGATCCAGCAGCCACAGGGTGAGCGCGCCTTCGAGGAACGCGACCAGCTCGGTCGCCCGCTCGGCGCCGAGGCGGTGGGCGAACGCCTGCCGCAGGGCGCGGTTGCGGGTCAGGAAGCGGGTGCGGACGTCGTTGTCGGCGGCCAGGTGCTCGGCCTGCAGGACGGCGTGCAGCGTGGCCAGGCCCTTGTGCTCCACGGTGTAGTCCGCGTCGGAGAGCAGCGCGGCTTTGAGTCCTTCGACGCCTTGGTCGGCGTGCTCGGCGACGCGGGCGGCGGCACGGGCGTCGAACTCGTCCAGGACGGCCTTGAGCAGGTTCTCCTTGGACCCGAAGTGGTGGATGACGGCGGAGGGCGTGACGCCGGCGCGGGCGGCGATGGCGGCGACCCCCGTGCCCGCGTAGCCCTGCCGGCCGAACAGCTCGATGGCGGCGTCGACCAGCGCGCGACGCCGTTCGACGCCGCGTTGCTGCACCTGCCCCTTGACTCCTGCGATGGCCGCGAGCTTATCGGGGGTGACGGCGGGCCGTGCGGGCAATTATCCTGCACGATCATGCAGGAAAATGAGCTGAGGACGACCGTCACCATCTCCGCGCCGATCACCCGCGTGTGGGCGGTGCTGACCGATTTCCCGAGGTACCGGGAGTGGAACGAGCTGATCGAGTACGTGTCGGGCACGGCGGTGGCGGGCGCGGAGGTGCGCACCCGGGCCGCTTGGGGGTCGCCCGCGCAACGCGAGTTCGAGGGCCGGATCACCGCCGTCGAGCCGCCTCACCTGCTGGCCTCGGAGGGCGGCGACCCGGACCTGTTCTTCGGCCGGCACCGGTGGGAGCTGTCCGAGGAGTCGCCGGGCGTGACGCGCCTGGTGAACCGCGAGACGTGGACCGGCCCCCTCGCCGCTTCGGTGTACGCGTCGAGCGTCGACCTGCTGACCGGCGAGTTCGACGCGTTCAACCGGGCGTTGAAAGCCGAGGCGGAACGGCTTGCTTGACCTGGATGCGCGTGCGGTTTCGGGCACGTTCCGACGAGGTCCGCAGGCTCGGGCTATTCGCTTGGCTCGACGGCCCTCCGAACCCGAGACTGGGGCGGTGCCACGTGCTGCCCGAACCCGTGCGCTGCTGCATGCCCGCGTTCTCGACGTCGTGAGCAGGTGGGATCCGGAATCACTGCTCGCCTTCGAGGCGCCGCGGGACGAGTACGAGCCGGAAGCCAGAGCGTTCGCCGCGCTGCTCAATCGGGGCGTCACCATCACGCCCGAGGTGGTGCGACAGGTCTGGGAGGACTGGTTCGGTCCGGATTCGGCGTTCGTGCGCTTGGCGTCGCCCGCGGTGTTGGCGGAGTTCGCCGGGGAGCTGAACCAGGCTGCCGCCCCAGCCGAGGGGTCCGCGCAGGGGTGACCACCGGTGCGGCGACGCGGCTGCGCTTGCGGTCGCGCCGGTCGACGTGCCGCCGCGGACCCATCCAGCCGACGCTTGGCCGGCACTGCGCAAGGGGAACGCACCGCCGGCATCGCCGGCAGGGGAACGCTTCGCCGGGATCCCGGCAACGGAACGCCTCGCAGGCACCCCGACAGGAGCCACGCTTCGCAGGCGTCCCCGGCAAGGGGACCCCTGCTTTTACCCTGCCACACCGGTACGACGATTCCGAGGCCGCGAGCGCCGGCTGTGGACAACCCCGGTCAGCCGACCTCGCCCACCAGTTCCTCCAACGCGGGCAGGGCGTTGACGAGGGCGTCGCGGTGTTCCGGCGCCAGCTCCTCGATCCGCCGCTGCAACTCCCGCACCCGCGCCGAGCGCACGCCCGACACCATCGTCACGCCCTCCGGCGTCGGCGTCGCCAGCCACGCCCGCCCGTCCTGCGGGTCGGGTTCACGCCGCACGTACCGGGCCTCCACCAGCGCCGCCACGATCCGCGACAACGTCGGCGGCGCGACGCCCTCCTTCGCGGCCAGGTCCCCCAACCGCATGGGACCGCACCGCGCCAACGTGGCCAGCGCCGACACCGCGCCCGGCCCGAGCCCGGGCGACCCGGTGCGCCGCAGCAGCCGGGATAGCCTGCCGATCGCGAGGTACAGCCGGGCGGTGGCGTCCTCGACCTGGTCGGCCGTCACGGCACTCCTCCTCGGGCAGACGGACAGGATGGAGCATCCATCATGCCGTGCCCCGCAATCACCCCACTGCCGGACTCGACGCGTGCGCCCAGAACCGCTTCGGGATCCGCCCCGCCAGCTTCGCCAGCCGACCGGCCTCCACCCCCGCGCGCATCGCCGCCGCCATCCGTTCGGGGTCCTGCGCCCTGGTCACGGCGGTCGCCAGCAGCACGGCCGAACAGCCCAGCTCCATCGCCAACGCCGCGTCCGACGCCGTGCCCACCCCCGCGTCGAGGATCACCGGCACGGACGCGCGCGACACGATCAGCTCGATGTTGTGCGGGTTGCGGATCCCGAGCCCGGTCCCGATCGGCGAACCCAGCGGCATGACGGCGGCGCAGCCGACCTGCTCCAGCCGCAGCGCCAGCACCGGGTCGTCGGACGTGTAGGGCAGCACCACGAACCCGTCGTCGACCAGCTTCTCGGCCGCGTCGAGCAGCTCCACCGGGTCGGGCAGCAGGGTCTGGTCGTCGGCGACGACCTCCAGCTTCACCCAGTCCGTCCCCAACGCCTCCCGCGCCAGCCGGGCCGTCAGCACGGCCTCCGCGGCGGTGCGGCAGCCGGCCGTGTTCGGCAGCGCCGGGATGCCCAGCCTGGTCAGCAGGTCGAGCACACCGCCGCCGGAGGAGTCCAGGCGCCGCATCGCGACCGTCGTCAACTCCGTGCCGGACGCCACCAGCGCGCGTTCCAGCACCGCCAGGTTCGCCGCGCCACCGGTGCCCATGACCAGGCGCGAGCCGAACTCGCGCCCGGCGATCACCAACGGGTCGTCCACGTCACCCTCCCTGCACGGCGGTCAGCACCTCGACCGCGGAACCGTCGGACAGCACCGTCGTCCCCCACGCCGCGCGCGGCACGACCTCGCCGTCCAGCGCGACCGCGACACCGCGGGGCGGCGCGTCGAGCAGCGCCAGCACGGTGGCGACGGTCGACCCGTCGGCCAGTTCCCGCTCCAGACCGTTGACCTTCGCCTTCACCGACTGCTTCCTCCTTCGCGGAGCAGGGAGAGCACCCGCCGCGCCGTGACGGGGGCGAGCAGCAGACCGTTGCGGTGGTGGCCGGTGGCGGCCAGCACGCCGGGCTCCAGCCACTTGACCACCGGCGCGTTGTCGGGGCTGCCCGCGCGGAACCCGGCGGCGACCTCGGTGAGCGCGTACTCGGCGATGCCCGGCCACACCACCTCGGCGTCGCGCAGCAGGTCGCGCACGCCGCCCACGGTCACGTCACCGTCGAACCCGGCCTCGTACTGGGTGGCGCCGAGCACGAACCCGCCCTCGCGCGGCACCAGGTAGACGGGGCGGCCGGAGACGTGGGCGCGGATCGTGTGCCGGGGCGGCGGCAACGCGCCGGGTCGCGCCGACAGCCGCAGGATCTCGCCCTTCACCGGGCGGATCACGTCGCGCAGCAGGGGGTGCAGGTCGCGGCTCCACGCGCCGGCCGCGATCACCGTCACGTCCGGCTCCGCGGCGGGCTCGGCCGCGAACGCGACACCGCCGGCGGCGCACGCCTCCCGCAACGCGCGCAGCAGCGCCCGGTTGTCCACGGCGACGTCACCCGGCACCGACAGTCCACTTCGGACCGATCCGAGGCCGGGCTCCACCGCGCGCAGCTCACGACCCGTCAACCGGGACGCCGACCGCCCCATCCGGCCCAGGTAGGCGCACAACTGGTCCAGCACCTCGACGTCGGCCCGGTCGACCGCCACCGCCAACGTCCCCGCGGGACTCAGCTCGACGCCGAGCGAGCGCGCGAACTCCGGCCACAGCGCCAACGACTCCACGCCGAGTGCGAGCACGTCCTCGTCACCGGGCCACGCCTCGGTGATCGGCGCCAGCATCCCGCCCGCGACCCACGAGCCGCCGTGCGGCGAGCCGCGGTCGACGACCTCCACCGCGTGACCGGCACGCGCGGCGTACCAGGCCGTGGACAGCCCGATGACACCACCGCCGAGGACGGTCACTCGCATTGCCAAGGCACTCACGCTCCCTGCGCCGGCATGACCCGGATCAGGTTCGACGGTCGGAGCGAACCACGCTCCCTCTCAGCCCGGTGTGTTCCAGGCTCCCGTGCGGACCACGTCCACCGTAGCGCACGGAACGCGCCGGCGGTTACCGTGCCGCCCGTGCCAGGACTCGACGGAACGCGGATCAGGCGGCGGCTCGCCGACGCACGGCTCTACCTCTGCACGCCCGCGCGGCCCGACCTCGCCGAGTTCGCGGACGCCGCGCTCGCCGGTGGCGTCGACATCGTGCAGTTGCGGGACAAGGGCCTCGAAGCCAAGCAGGAGATCGCGGCGCTGGAGGTGCTCGCCGAGGCGTGCGCGCGGCACGGCGCGCTGCTCGCGGTGAACGACCGGGCGGACGTGGCACTCGCCGTGGACGCCGACGTGCTGCACCTGGGCCAGGACGACCTGCCGGTGCCGCTGGCGCGCCGGGTCGTCGGGGACGACGTGGTGATCGGCCGCTCCACGCACGACGTGGGGCAGGCGCGGGCGGCGGCCATCGAGCCGGGGGTGGACTACTTCTGCACCGGGCCGTGCTGGCCGACGCCGACCAAGCCGGGCCGTCCCGCGCCGGGCCTCGACCTGGTGCGCGCCACGGCGGGCACGACCGACCGGCCGTGGTTCGCCATCGGCGGCATCGACGCCGACCGGCTGCCGCAGGTGCTGGAGGCGGGCGCGGAGCGGGTCGTGGTCGTGCGCGCCGTCACGGAGGCCGAGGACCCCCGCGCCGCCGCCTCTTGGTTGAAGCTTCAACTAAAGGGCGTACAGTAGTCCGCGTGATGCCTGTGCTGTACCTGGGCCACGGGGCGCCCCCGCTGGCCGACGACGAGCGGTGGACCGGCGAGCTGAGGTCGTGGTCGGCGGGGCTGCCGCGCCCCGCGTCGATCCTCGTCGTCTCGGCGCACTGGGAGAACGACCCGCTCACGCTGGGCGCGACGACGACCGTGCCGCTCACGTACGACTTCTGGGGCTTCCCCCGGCGGTACTACGAGGTCACCTACCCCGCGCCGGGCGCGCCCGACCTGGCCCGCGAGGTCATCGGGCTGCTCGACCGCCCAGTCGCGCACGACGAACGGCGCGGGCTGGACCACGGCGCGTACGTGCCGCTGAAGGAGATGTTCCCCGAGGCGGACGTCCCGGTGTTGCAGATGTCCCTGCCCAGCCTCGACCCGCGCGACCTGTTCGACGTCGGCCGCCGGCTGGCCCCGCTGCGCGAGCAGGGCGTGCTGATCGTGGGCAGCGGGTTCATGACGCACAACCTGAGCTGCGTAGACCTGTCCGCGGCCCCCGACTACCGGCCGCCGTCGTGGTCGGCCGAGTTCGACGACTGGGCGGGCCGGGCGCTGGCCGACGGCGACGTGGACGCGTTGCTGGACTTCCAGCGCAAGGCTCCCGCCGCCGGCGTGGCCCACCCGCGCACCGAGCACTTCGCGCCGCTGTTCGTGTCGCTGGGGGCGAGCGCCGCGCAGGAGGCCACGACGACCGTCGACGGCTTCTGGTACGGGCTGTCCAAGCGGTCCGTGCAGTTCTCCTGAGCGGACGCGGAACGCCCCCCGAGCCGGTCGGGCCCGGACGCGGAACGCCCCCGAGCCCTCGGCCCGGGGGCGTTCGCCAAGCGGTGCGCGGCCCACAGGGGACGACCGCGCGCCTGTGTCCGCGAGGTCAGCCGCGGGTCAGGCTCAAGCCGTAGGCGCTGAGGATCTCGCCGACCGGCTGGAAGAAGGTCGTGCCGCCGGAGGAGCAGTTGCCCGAACCGCCGGAGGTCACGCCCTGGGCCTGGCTGTAGCCGGAGCCCGCGACCCACGAACCGCCCGAGTCACCCGGCTCGGCGCAGGCGTTCGTGCGGGTCATGCCGTACACGGCGCCCTGCGCGTAGTTCACCGTCTGGTTCTTGGCCTGGACGGTGCCGCAGCGCCAGCCGGTGGTCGAGCCGGAACGGCAGATCGCCGCGCCGATCGCCGCCGAGGTGGAGCCGGTCACGGTGACGTTGGAGCCGTTGTAGCGGTTGACCCACGGACGCGAGGTCCAGCTGGAGTTCGTCCGCACCCAGGCGTAGTCGTTGCCCGGGAAGGACGAGCCCGCGAACGAGCCCTGCGAGACGCGGTTGTAGCCGGTCGTGGCGTTGCCGACCCGACCGCAGTGACCCGCCGTCACGAAACCGCCGCTGACCGCGAAGCCGACCGAGCACCGGCCGCTGCCGATGTAGTACGCGTCGCCGCCGCGGGTGTCGTACAGGGTGGTCGGGCTCTGGTCGACCTCGACCACCCGGACCGCCGGGCTGACCGACTTGGCCGAGGCCAGGAACGCCTCCGCCGCCGCGTCCCGCTGGAAGCGGTTGACCTCGACGACGACCGAGTTCGTCTGCTCGTCGACCCGCCAGCCGGTGATCGACGACGGCGCCGACAGGGTGTCGATCGTCGACTTCGCGCCGGTCAGCTGCTGGTGGGAGAAGGCGACGTACTTGGCGTCGGCGCCCGCGGCACGGGCCGCGCCCGCCTTCGCCGAGTCGGTCACCGCGACCACCAGCTTGCCGGTCGCCCCGTTGATCCACGAGCCCGCGTAGGCGCTGCCGACCGCGGACCGCGCCGCGGACTCGACCTCACCCGCCCGGGTGTCACTCGCCAAACGGGCGGTGACCTGTTCGGCGGTCAGGCCGAGGTCACGTTGCGCCGCTTGGAGCAACTCGGCGGGGTAGCTCTCCGTGTCGGCCGGGCTTGCGCCATAGGGGGCGGCGGGTGCCGCGATGGCCGGTACGCTGAGAGCTGTAGCCGTGCCGGTGGCCAGCAGGACGGCCGTGGCAAGGCGGACCGCACTCGTGCGGTTCATTAGGCGTCTCCCTCATCTTCGGGTGCAGGGAACCCGAGAGCCTGGTTGCAGGGACCGCTCTCGGGGGCTCTAGGGGGACGGGTGGTGGGGCGGCGGCAGGGGTCGCCCCACCCCTTTACTTCTCGCCCGTGTCGTCGCCCGGGTTCGAGTCGGTGAGTCGGCGGTCGGGCCCGAGCTCGGCGAAGCGCACGGCAAGGACGGCGCTCGCGTGTCTCGCATGGCACTCCTCCCGATCTCTACCGACCAGTACTCACCCGTTCGAGCGACGTTATGACTCCGTAACCTGTTACGGCCCGAGCCATCTGAGGGCGAAGTGTGTCACAGGACACGCCGACGTGACTGCGCTGTGTAGCGTTTGACAGTTAACTCTCACTCAAGGTAGTGAGTCGATCACCGATTCGGGCGGTTTTGCCAGAAGTAAGCGATTCGGTTAAGCCAGCCACGGACGTGTGAATGTTGTTGCCCCGGGCGGGTGAAGCAGGAGGAGTTCCGGTAACGACCCGTGTACTCGTCACACCGCCGCAGGGGTGAGGATCGACGCATGGGACTCGTCACCATCTCCGACATCCGGGCCGCCGCCGACCGCATCGAGGGCGCGGCGGTCCGCACTCCCCTGCTGCGGTTCGACGACGGGTTGTGGCTCAAGCCGGAGAGCCTGCAACCGGTCGGCGCCTTCAAGATCCGCGGCGCGTACAACGCGCTGGCGCGGCTGACCGAGGACGTGCGGGCGCGCGGCGTCGTCGCCTACTCCAGCGGGAACCACGCCCAGGCCGTCGCCTATGCGGCGAAGCTGTTCGGCGTGCCCGCGGTGATCGTCGTGCCGGACGACACCCCGCGGGTCAAGGTCGACGCGACCCTCTCGCACGGCGCCGAGGTCGTCCAGGTGCCGATGGCGCTGCGGGAGGCGCGGGCCGCCGAGCTGGTCGCGGAACGGGGCGCGACGCTGATCCCGCCGTTCGACCACCCGGACGTCATCGCCGGTCAGGGCACGGTCGGGCTCGAGGTGATCGCCGAGAAGCCGGACGTGGCGACGGTGCTCGTGCCGGTCAGCGGCGGCGGGCTGATCTCGGGCGTGGCCGCGGCGGTGAAGGCGCTGAGCCCGTCCACGCGGGTGATCGGGGTGGAGCCGGAGCTGGCCGGTGACGCGGCCGAGTCGCTGCGGGTCGGCACGCTGGTCCGGTGGCCGGCGGGCGACCGGGCCCGGACGATCGCCGACGGGCTGCGCGCCGAGCCGTCCGAGCTGACGTTCGAGCACCTGCGCGCCTACGTGGACGACATCGTGACGGTGTCCGAGGAGCAGATCGGCGAGGCGGTCGGCGTGCTGGCCCGGCGGGCGCGGCTGGTGGTGGAGCCCAGCGGCGCGGTGACCGTGGCCGCGCACCTCGCGCGGCCGTCCTCGGGTCCGACCGTGGCCGTGCTGTCCGGCGGGAACGTCGACCCCGAGGTGTTCGCCCGGTACCTCTGAGTCAGTCGGGCACGCGGGCGGGCGGGCCGTCGACGCCGCAGCTGTGGCACTCGGGCACTTCGGGCGTCGGCTCCAGGACGCGGTTGTCCACGCCGACGGCCATCAGCCCGCCGACGATCGACGCGACCGCGCACACCAGCAGGGCCGTCTGCCAGCCCTCGGTGAGCGCGGTCGGGTCGGCGTACTGGGCGCCGGTCAGGCCCGCCACGGCCGGCAGCACGGCCACCGCGACCAGGCTGCCGGTGCGGGCGACGGCGTTGTTCACGCCCGAGGCGACCCCCGCGTACCGGTCGGGTGCGGCGGCCAGCACGGTCGCCGTCACCGGCGCGACCACGGCCGCCAGGCCGAAGCCGAACACCAGCAGGCCGGGCAGCACGCCGGTCCAGTAGCCCGCGCCGGGCTCGACCCAGCGCAGCATCAGCATGCCGACGCCGATCAGGACCGGTCCTCCGACGAGTTGGGCGCGCGGCCCGATCCGCTGGGCGAGCGCGCCGGAGCGTGCGGACAGGGCGAGCAGGATCAGCGTGATGGGCACGCTGGCCAGGCCGGACGCCGTCGGCGAGTAGTGCAGTGAGACCTGCAGTTGCAGCACCATCAGCACCATCACCCCGCCCAGGGCCGCGTAGACGAGGAACGTCAGGGCGTTGGACAGCACGAACGTGCGGTTGGCGAACAGCTGGGGCGGCACCAGCGGGTCGGCGCCCCGGCGTTGCAGCACGACGAACACCACCAAGCCGGCAACACCGACCACCCCGGCGGTGACCACGAGCGCGTCGGCGCCCCGGACCGGCGCCTCGACCAGCGCGCCGGTGATGCCCGCGAGGCCGATCGCGCCGACGACCGACTCGCCGATGTTCGGGCGGCCGGTGAGGGCCTCGTCGCGGGATTCGGGCACGTGGCGGCGGGCGAGCCACACGCACAGCGCCGCGATGGGCAGGTTGATCAGGAACGCGAGCCGCCACGACCAGGCCTGCACCAGCAGGCCGCCGAGCAGCGGCCCGATCGCCGTGGCGACGCCGGACAGGCCGGACCAGGCGCCGATCGCCCGGCCGCGGTCGGCACGGGCGAACACCGATTGGAGGATGGCGAGCGAACCGGGGGTGAGCAGGGCGCCGCCGATGCCTTGGAGCACGCGTGCGACGACGAGCAGTTCGGTGGTCGGCGCGAGGCCGCAGAGCAGGGAGGCGGCGCCGAACCAGAGCACGCCGAAGGTGAAGACCCGGCGGCGGCCGTACCGGTCGCCCAGCGAGCCCGCGATCAGGATCAGCGAGGCCAGGGCCAGGAGGTAGCCGTCGAGGATCCACTGGAGGCCGGCCACGGAGGCTTCGAGCTCGGCGCCGATGCGGGGCAGCGCGACGTTGACGATCGTGCTGTCGAGCATCGCCATGCCCGACCCGAGGATGGTCGTCGCCAGCACGGCCTTCGCCCGGCCCGTGCCCCACACCACAGTTTCCGCCACAGATCCATTCTGCTCTCGGAGTTGTCCACAGGCCGACCCGGAGCACCCGGAACCGTCGGTGGCCGCCGGCAGGATGAAGAACGGGGGTCCCCCTGGGCGGGGTACGCGGTTGGGTCAGGACGAGCTCGTGCGCGCGGGCGGTGCACTGAGCCCACGGACGCTCGCCGCGCTCAATGAGGCACTCAAGATCGCGCTTGCGCTTCCGTAAGCACCGGGATCGAACCAAAGGCCTCTGACCTGCGGAAAACGAGGACCTTACGCGCGGCGTCGATCATGCTTCGAGTCAACGCCACCCGCTTGCCACTGGACGCCGCCCGGTCACGCCTCGCGACCGGGCGGCGGCACGGGCTCAGCCCGCGGGACGGTTCAGGGTGGCGACGAACTTGTAGCGATCACCCCGGTACACCGAGCGCACCCACTCCACCGGGTTGCCCTCCGTGTCGAACGAGTGCCGCGACAGCAGCAGCATCGGCAGGCCGATGTCGGCCCCCAGCAGCTCCGCCTCCTCCGGCGACGCCAGCGCGGTCTCGATGGTCTCCTCCGCGTGCCCCATCTCGACCCCGAACCGCTCCCGCAGCACCTGGTACAGCGACGCGCCCGGCGCGAGGTAGCGCCGCAGGCCGCGGAACCGGCCCAGGGCCAGGTGCGTGGTCTCGATCGCCATCGGCTCGCCGTCGGCCAGCCGCAGCCGGTGCAGCCGGAGCACCTTCGCACCCGCCCGCACGCCGAGCAGCCTGGCCAGCTCGGCCTCGGCGGGCATCTCCGACGCCTCGATCAACCGCGACGACGGCTGCCTGCCCTGCGCCTTCATGTCCTCTGTGTACGACGACAGCTGAAGCCGTTGCGCCACCTTGGGTTCCGCGGCGAACGTGCCCTTGCCCTGCACGCGCAGCAACCGACCCTCCACGGTCAGTTCGGCAAGCGCTTGCCGCACCGTCGTGCGCGACACGTCGAACTCCGCCGCCAGCGAACGTTCCGTCGGGATCGGCGATCCGGGCGGCAACGCGCGCAGGAGGTCGAGCAGATGCCGCTTGAGTCCCCAGTACTTCGGCTCGCGCTGCGCGCGAGTCCTGGCGTCCACGCCAGTCGCAGGGCTCGTCTCGAGCATGCCTTCCTCCTCGCCCCTTGCCAGCCGACCTTGCCAGCGCTCCCAGACACAGGATGCCTTGTCCTCGTCGGATCGTGCGCCCGAACCCCCGACAAGCGCCAAGAAAATGATCCGATGACTTTGCAACGGTCCAGCAACGGCCTTGACATGCCCTGTGGCGAGGCACACTCTAGGCCGCATTGGTCTACACCACTTTGGAGTTCCGGTCGTGGGATCGGGGCATGGGGAAAGGGCGCACAACGTGAAGGGCTGGAGAGGACTGGCCGTAGGTGCCGCCGCACTCGCGGTGGCCGTGGCCGGATGTGGCACGAGCTCCGACGGCGGCAGCGGAAACTCCGGAGAACCCAAGACGCTGACGGTGTGGTTGATGGACGGCTCGGCGCCGACCACCCTGACCGACGCGCTGAACAAGGAGTTCCAGGACTCGCACCCCGGCGTGACCGTCAAGTACGAGATCCAGAAGTGGAACGGCATCCAGGAGAAGCTGACCACCGCGCTGACCAGCAACAACCCGCCGGACGTCATCGAGCTGGGCAACACCCAGACGGCGAAGTTCGCGGCCGAGGAGACGCTGACCGACCTCAGCGCGGACGCCGCCGGCCTCAACGGCGACCAGTGGCTGGGCGGCCTGGAGGACTCGCTGACCTGGGACGGCAAGAAGTACGGCCTGCCGTTCTACGCCGCGAACCGCACGGTCATCTACCGGACCGACCTGTTCGAGGCCGCGGGCATCACCGCCGCGCCGAAGTCGCGTGACGAGTGGATCGCCGCGATCGAGAAGCTGAAGACGGCCAACGCGGCCGACCCCGACTTCCAGCCCCTCTACCTGCCGGGCCAGTCCTGGTACGTGCTGCTGTCCCTGATCTGGGACGAGGGCGGCGACGTGGCCAAGCCGCAGGGCTCCGCCTGGGCGGGCGCGCTCGACACCCCGCAGGCCAAGGCCGGCCTGGAGTTCTACAAGAAGCTGGTCGACACCTCCGGCACCAAGGCGCCGAAGGACGCGGACGAGGCCACCCCGCAGCAGATGGAGGTGTTCGCCACGGGCAAGGTCGGCATGATGATCGGCCTGCCGTGGGAGCTCGCGGGCGCGGTCAAGGCCAACGCCGACCTGAAGGAGAAGACCTCGGCGTTCGCCATCCCGTCGAAGACCGCGGGCAAGACCGCCCCGGTGTTCCTCGGCGGCTCGAACCTCGCCATCCCGGCCGGCAGCAAGAACGCCGACCTGGCCAAGGAGTACCTGAAGCTGCTGTCGTCCAAGAAGTACCAGGACATGCTGGCCGAGGGCGGCGCGGTGCCCGGCACCTCGACCGACACGGCCAAGCTGGCCACCACCCCGATCGGCAAGGCGCTGGCCGAGTCCGCCCCGAACGGCAAGGTCACCCCGACCACCCCGTCGTGGGCCGCGGTCGAGGCGGGCCAGAACCCGCTGAAGGACATGCTGACGGCGTACCTGACCGGCGCGAAGCCGCTGGACCAGGCCACGTCCGACGCCAACGCGGCCTTGTCGAAGACCCTGGCCGGATGACGATCGGATGACGGCCGTGCACACGACCGACGCCGCGGTGCCGACGAGCTCCTCGTGGGGCCCGCCGCGGGGGCGCCCGGGCGGGGCGGCGCGCCCGCGGGGGGGGGGCGTGGTCACGGGGGGGGCCGA